>JAISLM010000103.1 GCA_031290855.1 Spirochaetaceae bacterium | reverse complement strand
ACAAGCTGAGGGAAGCGAAGCTGCTGGGGAACTATTCGCCGAAGGACATGATAGAGATGAGCAAGACGGTGTACAAGATGAGGATAGGGGGAACATGGCGTCTGGCCGAAGTTACCGCCAGGGTCAAAAAGCTGCTCACTAAAGCCGGAATAGACTACCTAAATGAGCGGAGTTAGGGCTTAAAAAGCGGCGCCTGGTACAGGTGGGCAAAATACGGAGTACTGGAAAGGCGGCGGGAAGCCGGCGCCGAACTGCCGGGGTTGATTCGCCTGATTGTAGCGTAGCGCCGCCGGCGGTATGGCAGCCTGCGGGTGCGGGAGGCGCTTCGCCGGGACTACGGTAAACGGGTAAGCCGCAAGAAAGCGGCCCGGTTAATGCGGGAAAACGGCTTAAACGCCAGAAGGAGGCGGAAATTCATCCCCGCCACCAACCCGGACCACGGATTGCCGGCCTGTGAAAACCTGCCGGATCGCGAGTTTCATACCGAGGGGGCCGGAGAGAAATGGGTTTCATCGTACCAAAGGTACGCCATCACCTATCTGCGCACCAAAGCCGGCCGGGTGTATTTCACGGTACTCCCTGGCCTGTAGACCGGAAGGTCATCGGCCGGGCCCTCAGCGCCGGTATGGAGACCGGTCATACGACTATTCCCGCCCCGGGGATGGCCTTTGCCAAGCGCCGGCCCAGGGAGGGCCTGCTCTTCCATTCGGACCGGGGAGCACGGTATTGCGCGAGGGCTTTTCGTGAATCGCTTCAGGCACTTTGTCCCACGGTGCGCCGGAGTATGAGCCGCAAGGGGAATTGCCGGGATAAGGCCTGTGCCGAATCTTTTTTCAAGACGCTGAAACGGGAGTTGGAAACACTGGACGGTAAGCATTCGGCGTGGGATCTCAGGCAGCCGGTGTTTATGTACATCGAGGCCTATTATAACCGGGTTCGGCTTCATTCGGGGCTTGATTATCTGGCGCCCAATGTGTTTAACTCAGGGCGAGCCGCTTAACAGTGTCTGCACAACGGGGTAAAGTCCAAGAGAACTTGTTACACTATGTACCTGGCGTGGCCGGATGAATATCTTGAACAATTGTTTTTTCAATCTTCCTTCGCTTCCGCTTCAGGGTAATTTATATGCGCTGGCCCTGGTGACGGACTCCGTTTCCGTCCCCAATGCTTACAATCACCGCTCATCGCTGATTGCCAGTTTGCCAGCCCGCTTCCCCGTCAGCCGCCGCCCCTCCCACATTGAACGCCAAGGGTTAAGCCCCTTAGCGGGTTTCGGAAGGTTTTTTGAGCCAGGGCATCATCGAGCGGAGTTCCGCGCCGACCTTTTCTATCGGGTGGGACGCTTCGATCTCGCGCATCCGGTTGAAGTAAGGGCGCTTGGCCTGGTTTTCAGAGAGCCAGTCTTTGGCGAAGGAGCCGTCCTGGATGCCCTTAAGAATCTTGCGCATCGCGTCTTTCGTATCCGAAGTGATCACCTTGGGACCGCTTACATAGTCGCCGTATTCCGCCGTGTCCGATATAGAGTAGCGCATGAACGAGAGGCCGCCCCGGTTTACAAGGTCGATGATTAGTTTCATCTCGTGCATCACCTCGAAGTAGGCGCTCTCCGGCTGGTAACCGGCCTCGACAAGTACCTCGTAGCCGCACTTCATCAGGGCAGAGACGCCGCCGCAGAGAACGGCCTGCTCGCCGAACAAGTCCGTTTCAGTTTCCTCTTTGAACGTAGTCTCCAGCACACCGGCCCGTGCGCCGCCTATAGCCGCAGCGTACGCGAGCCCCAGCCGTTTGGCGTCGCCCGTCGCGTCCTGGTGAACCGCGATAAGGCAGGGGACGCCCGCGCCGGCCTTGTACTGCTCGCGCACCGTGTGGCCGGGACCCTTCGGCGCTATCATCACAACGTTCACGTCGGCGGGCGGCCTTATCTGCCCGAAGTGGATGTTGAACCCGTGCGCGAAAGCCAAAGTCTTGCCGGGTTTGAGGGCGCCCTTTATCGACTCGTCGTAGAGCCGCGCCTGTTTCTCGTCATTGACGAGCATTATGATGAAGTCCGCCGCCGCCGCCGCGTCCGCCGCCGTTTTGACGCTAAGCCCGGCGGCCTCAGCCTTCTTCCACGAAGCCGAGCCCTCATAGAGTCCGACAATGACCTTCAACCCCGATTCCTTCGCGTTCAGGGCGTGCGCGTGCCCCTGCGAACCGTATCCGATTACGGCGACCGTCTTGCTTTTGAGCGCCCCCAGGTCGCAGTCCTTTTCATAGTACATTATTGCCATGATAGTCTCCAAAATGTTTTAAGTAATCTTACACGCCCGCCTCCCGTTTGTCCAGTATTCGCGTTGCCTCATTGAAAATGTAACCCCAAAGACCCTATGCCTAATTTTGAAAAAGTAACCCAAATCGACACACTTCCGGTAGGAACCGGAGGTCAAAATGGGGTTACACATGAACGAACGAAAAGCGGTAACGCGGGAAACCGGAAGTACGACATACGGGTACTGCCAAAGCCGTCGTCGCGAAAAAGGCGACGGTAATCGTAAACGGGAAAACCGTTGTTGTTAAACAAAAAAAGAAACCAAGACCGAAAAACTCATCCGGAAAAACCACGGCATATCTGGAGCCATCCGGTGGTTTACAGGTATGGGATCGGTTCCTGTCAGGCCGAACTTATAAGCAAAACATTGCCTTTCTAGTGGCAAGGGACGAGCCGGATATACACATCACACCGGAAACACAGGCCTGGTTGTCTGCCATACCGGAACTTAGGCGCAAAGAGAGATCCCGCCGGTCCCGTTTCCAGCATACCCACAAGTCGAACTTTTGATAGGGGAGGAGGGAAATCCTTAAGTTGCTGACAGTTGAGACTTCGCCACGTTAATAATGTATAAATATATATAATAAATGTATAAATATTCATATTGACAAACCAATCATTTTCTGAAATACTAAATCCTGTTGTCTTAAAAATGTGACAGCAAGGAGGACAGAATGATTGCCAAACTTGTGTTTCCCGCGGCGGCGTGGGGAAAAACCACGACGACGCGGAGAGAATCGCCCCGAAACTATTCTGGCGCGTTTGAATATTTGTTTCGGGCGCTTATCCTGCTGCTTGCTTTGTGCGCCGCAGGCTGCAAACGCGGAGATGACAAAAAACTTTTTATTTACAACTGGACATATTACTGTCCGGACTCCGTTATAGAAAAGTTTGAACAGGAATACGGCATCGAGGTGGTGTACGACGAGTACGCTTCCAACGAAGATATGTACGCCAAGATCCATGCCGGCGGTACCGGCTACGATCTGGTTTTCCCGTCCGCCGAGTATATCACGATAATGATCGAACAGGGGATGCTCGCAAAGATCGACAAGTCCAAACTTTCCAACATGGGCAACATCGATCCCTTCATTATGGCCAAAGCGGTTTACGACCCAAACATGAATTACCATGTACCGTACTGTTACGGGGCCGCTGGGGTCATCATCAACACGGCCAAGGTGCCGGTCTACAAGGAAAGCTGGTCCATCTTTAGCCGCTCCGATTTAAGGGGCCGCATGACGATGCTGGACGACCTGCGCGAGGTGCTTGGCGCGGGCCTGACGGTTTCCGGCTATTCGGCAAATTCGACCAACCCTGACGAAATATTCCAGGCGCGGGACTTCATAAACACCAGCTGGAGGCCCAACCTTGTTAAATTTGACGCGGAAGCCTTCTCTAAGGGTTATGCCACGGGCGACTTTTGGGTGGTGCACGGTTATTACGAAAGCGTGGTCGAAGAACTCCACGGTAACCAGGAGTTGCTTGACAACACCCTGTTTATCATACCGAAAGAGGGCGGAACCGCCTACTTGGACGGTATATGCATCCTGAAGGGGGCCAAACACGTTGACGCGGCCCTCAAATTCATAGACTTTATCCACCGCCCGGAAATATATGCGGAATTTACTGATTATTTCGGTTTTCCCTCTGTAGTCAACATTCCAGCCAGGGCTCTGAAAAAGGCGCCGTCCTACATCACGGAGGAGGAACTGTACCGCACGGAGCTCAAACTCGATGTCGGTTCGGCCATAGACTACTACAACGAAGCATGGTTTGATTCGATTCGCATAGGAAAATGAAGCTCCCCCGAACTTTAGGGCGGGGTAGCAGACCCCACCGCGAATGAAGCTCCCCGCCGCAAGCGCTAAACCTGACCCGCAATTCCGATTTCAGGGCAGACGTATCCCCTGGGCGGGTTCGGTTTGGGGAGGAAACGGTTGCCGCTGCGGCTATCCGGGCGCCGTGGCTATGGGAAGAGTGTATAGGCGGAAAAAAGCGGTCCGGCCGCCCGTTTCCCGCTGCGGGGTCTGACCCCGCAGGCCGGGGGAGATCCCTCCTCCTCTCCCGCTTCCCCGCCGTCCGGCGGCTCCCCTTCCAGAATCCGTGACCGGTACCGATCGACCCACAGGCGCCCCGTCCGTCCCTTGTCCCGGTTATACCCCTGGACAAAGGCCCGCTTCAGCCGCTGCATTATCGCAGGCAACTTAAACCCGTCCGCGGGCTTGATGTAAAAGACCGGCCGGTCGCCGGCGAGACGCAGCCCCCGGAACGTGAAGGCAAACCGGCGCACGGCCTTCCGGAACACCCGGTCAAACAGCGCCGGCGCCCGCCTCCCGCGGAACATGGGTTACCGGCTGTTGACGCGGTTGTGGATTTCTTACCACACGCCCTGTTTCAGCATTCCTAATGATCCCATATAAATCTTCTAAGGCAGCCGGACAGCAAAGCTTGTCTCCCAAAAACTGAAGTTTTGGGAAGGCCGCGTAAATATAAGGGTGGCTGCCCGCAGCTTGCTTTAACAGACGGAGAAAAAAGGGAAAGGAGCCGAAACGGAAAGGCCCTTCCGGCGGCGCGGCGGGGAGCTTTTCATCGTATAAAGTTTTTACGGGACAAGGTTTAGGGATCTACGGTGCGGAGCCTCATTCGAGCGTCCGTATCCTGCGCAAAAGTATCACGAGCGGGAGGCAGAGGAATAGGGCGGTAACGGGGAAGACCGCACGGTAGTTCAGCATGGCGGCGGCGGAACCTATCAGCGGGCCTAGCGCCGCGCCCGTCGAAGACACGGACGTGTTCAGGCCGAACACGCGCCCCTGGTGATCGTGGTCGGTGTGCGTCGCCAGCAGCGCCTGAAGCGCGGGCGCTATCCCGCCCAGGAACATCGAGGGGACTAGGTGCATCAAGGCAAGTTGGGGGAGGCTTCCGGCAAAGGCCTGCGGCGCTACACCCGCGCAGCCTCCGGCTAGGCACACGAGCATCGTCTTCCAGTAGCCAAGCCGCAGGCAAAACTTCCCCGATACTATTGCCCCCAGCGCCCCTGCCGCCGCCCCCAGTCCGAGCACGAGCCCGGTGTAGGAGCCTATGTAGCGCCCGTCCGTCGAAATTTCCCGCAAAAAAAGCGGCAAAATCGGGTTGGCCGTAGTGTTTGCCATCTGGAACAGAAAAGATACGGATAGGAGCAGCATAATGTCGGGTGTGGACGCAAGAAGTTTCAAGTCCCCCAAGAAGCCTTCCCGCTTCAGCTTGCCTTTGCCGCACGCCCTTTCGGCGGGAGCGGCGTGGTGAGTGTCTTCCTTCACGCCGCGCAGCACTATCAGAGCCGCGACAAGGAGGATCGCGCCTGTTCCCAGGAAGGCGGCGCGGTGTCCCCGGAAGTCCGTGATAAGGCCGCCTGCAAGCGGCCCAAGCGAATTCCCCACGTATATGCCGGTTTGAAGGAGGCCCAGCGACATCGTGAGGCTGACCTGCGGAACTATGCCTACGGTTAGGACGCTAGCCGCCGCAACCGTGCCGGTAAGGCAGCCCTGCGCCGTCCGCAGGATCAAAAGCTGCCAGGGCGCGTTTACAAGCGACATCAGAGAAACGATCACCGCGCCGCCAAACATAGCCCGCATCAGCATCGCGCGGCGGCTGTATATGTCGGCAAGCCGCCCCCATACCGGCGCGAACACGGCGAGCGCTACGGATGCGGAGGATTGTATTATGCCTGTCCAGATTTTGAGGCGGCTCTGATCTGTTATACCTATCTCGTCGGCAAGGAAGAGCGGGATCACGGGCATCGACAGAGCGAAGCCCGTGATCGCGAGGGTTTCCGCGACAAGCACGGCGGCATAGTTCCATTTCCATGTTTTTTTCATCGGCAGACAATTTTCTCCAAATGAAATAGAAACTCGTGATGCCGGCCGCCTTAAAACCGTTGTGACCCGGCGCTTTTAGAAGCCCAGCTTGAGTCCGATGCCCAGTGAAAGCCCCTTTCGGTCGGAGAAACATTCCGCGAACGTTTTGCCTGTGAGCGCCGCGCCTACATCGACTTCGAAGGCATGAAAGTCCAGCATCACGCCGGCCCGCTGCGTCCAGACGTTCTCTGTCAAACCCGTCCCGGCAAAAACCGAAAAGATACGCGGCGCGTTGAACTGAAAGTCCAGATCCCAGTTGACCAGCGCCGGCGCGACAACAGAATTGATCGTGAGGCCGACCTTGGGCCGCACGACAAGGAGCGGCGACTTGAAGGGCTTAAGCAGCACGTAAAAATCAAAACTTGTGGGCCGTATCACGGTTTTGTTCTCGTTCTTGCTGTCCCTCAGCAAATTGTCGGACGGAACATTGATGTTGACAGCGCTGTCGGGGTTTTTCAGTAGTTCGCCAAGCTCCTGCGTGTCGGCGGGGGCCTTTACGGTCATCGTAATATCGGAAGCGTCTATGGATTTGCCGTGATTCAGCTTCGCCGGGAGTACGGGGATGTGTGAAACGGAGAAGCCGGTGTCCAGGAACGAGAAAAGCGCGTAGCGGGCTTCCAGCGTAATGTCAAAGCCGGGGCTGGCAAAGGGGTTGGGGTCCTTGGCCAGGTCCCAGGCCGAGTAAAGCGTCATCCCGCCTTCGCCCTGAAGACCGTATTTGTTGTTTGTTGTGTCGCTATAACCGCGCAGGCCGGCGGTGCTATGCTCCATATACATCAGGGCGAAGAACAGCGAGGGGGCGGTGCGCAGATACAGGCGGTCGTTCAGAAGCGTTTTGGAGACGCCCATCCCCAGTTCCATGAACATGCTGACTCCGGCGGACATATCGGCGTCTATGCTCTGCAAGGCGTCCATATACTCCTTTAGCCGGTCGTTATAGTCGGTCAAATCGTTTTGCGTTAGCGGGGTTCCCGGCGTATAAGAGGGCGGCGGCGTATTTACAGCGTCCATTATGCCCGCCAGGGAATCTACCGTTTTTTGCGGCAGATCAAAGGCCATACTGAAGTCCGCGCCTGTAAAAAAGTCCAGATCGAAAGATTCCTTTAAGGAGACCCTGAAGTATACGGGCTTTGTAAAAAGGTACATGTCGGCGGAAAATTCTTTTACCTGTGTCGGATCGAAACCTCCAAAGTCAAAAAGAGAGCCGCTCAGTACGCCGTCGATATCCAAACCGAGCAAACCGGCGTTAAGATTTAGAATACCAAGCTCGAAATATCGCCGCGATTCGCGTCTGCCCGACCGCAGCGTCGCGGTTTCGCTTTTTATCCAGCCCGGCCTTGGGGACGGGCTTTTTTTATCCGCCGCCGCATCGTTTTGCTCCTCGTACAGGCCGGAATCGCGGCCCGCGCCTTTTGAATCGTCCTCCGCGTATATAAAAAATGGTATAGCCAAAAGCGCCATACACGCAAACAAATACCTTTTCATACTGTTCATAATAATTGTTAAATCGGGACTGGTCAATTAAACGGGTCTTTATTAGACTCCTTATGTATGTACAACAAACTGGTGGACGAACTTGCTGTTTGCGGGTTGAACGCGGTAAAGGCCGTTGCGGAGTATCACCCGCAAAATATAAACAGACTCTTTCTGCGCGAAGAACTGCTTCCGGGCTTTAGGGATATATGCCGGCAGCTTGCGGAGCGTAAAAGACCCTACAAGATCTGCGATGATGAAGAGTTGCTGCGGATATGCAAGCATCAGCATCACCAGGGCGTGGTCGCCATGATAAAGGAAGCCGTAGTGGAACCGCTAACGCCGGACGACCTTGACCTTTGGGCGGACGAAGCGAAAACCGGCGTCGTGCTTCACTCCGTCGGGAACGATTTGAACCTGGGGGCGATAGTTAGGGCGGCGGCCTTCTTCGGCGTTCACTTTGTGGTTATCTCGGAGTTTGATACGGACGCGCGCCTGTCCACCGCCGCCTACCGCGTGGCGGAAGGCGGCATGGAGCACGTCGTAATACGTTCGGTAAAGAGAACGGAAGCCTTCCTTCGCGCCGCTTCCAAGAGGCTGCTCGTCCTGGGCACGGACACGCGCGCGAGGCTCCGCATAAACGAGGTGCCGTCCCTGATGGCGGAACATCCAGGCGTCGTCCTCGTTCTAGGCAACGAAGAGGCGGGCCTGCCGGATCAGGTAAAGCGGCACTGCGCCGCTTTACTACGCGTCCCCGGTACGGGCAACATGGAAAGCCTTAACGTGGCTCAGGCCGCAGCACTGTTCCTTCATGCGATCTACGAAGCGTGATAGCGCGTTCCCCGCCCCCGTCATGCCTCCCGGTAAACCGATTCTTGTTATCGCCTCATTTGAGAAGGGGAGGGGGAGCGGGCACCTTGTCCGCTCCGGCCTTTTGGTCAGAGACCTGCGCCGCCTGGGGCGGGAGGCGGCGCTGTACCTGCCGGGCCTTGGAAACGGGAGAACGGAGGAGGAGGCGCGGGCCGTAATTTCCCTGTCAGTAGAAAACCTTGACGAAGTTCCCTTGTTAAAGGAAGAAACCGTCCTGCGCCGGCACTGGGATTTAGTCGTCTTTGACAGATTCAGCACACCCAAGCGGGAACTCGACCTCTTCCACAGGAGAATCCCCGTAATCGGCATAGACGAAGGCGGCCCGCAAAGGCCGCGTTTTGACTTCCTGCTGGACCTTCTCCCCCCCCTCCCGTCCCTTTCCCCGCCAAACGCGCTCCGGCCCGACCTGCTCCGCCTCCCCGCCGTACGGAAGGGAAGGCGCGGCTTCTCCGTCCCCTTAAAGATACTCGTCAGCTTCGGCGGGGAGGACGCCGCCGGCCTGGGTCAGGAGGCGGCGCGCTCCTGCGCCGCAAGCGGCCTTGCCGAGGTCACGCTCGTGGCGGGCGCTCTGAACGGGGAAACGGCGGAAGGGGCCGGCTTTCTCCGTGTGCCATACATAAACAACCTGCCCGATCATCTTGGCGAGTACGATCTCGTCGTAACACAATTCGGTCTCTGCGCGTTTGAGGCGTTGTACGCGGGCGTCCCCGTTCTGCTTGTATCGCCGGGCCGGCTGCATGGAAGACTGGCGCGCAAGGCCGGCCTTGTTTCGGCTGGGCGCGGAAAGAAAGCCGCGGCGCGTATTCGCCTCCTCATCTTTAAAGACGGGCGGCCTGACACGGACGCACTTGAAAAGCTCTCCCGCCGCTGTGCCGGGACCGCGCGGCGCTACGGCCTGGACGCGGAGCTGGGCGGGCGGACTACCGGGACACTCGCCGCGTACATCGACGGACTGCGCCCGAAAGCGCTAAAACTCTGCCCGCTCTGCGGAGGCGCGGGGAAGGCCGCAGTACGCTTCCCCGACAGGACTTACCGCCTTTGCCCCCGCTGCGGCGCCTTTTACATGAGCCGCGCCGTCCCCCCCGGCATCGAGTACACGGAAGCCTACTTCTTTGAAAACTACAGAAAGCAGTACGGCAAAACGTATCTGGAAGATTTCCCGAACCTTGCCGCGCAGGCGCGCCGCCGCCTCGCGTTGATCAGGAACCTGCTCAAAGGCAGCCTCCCCGCCGCGACCGAAGCCCCCTCCGGCCTCCTTGACATAGGCTGCGCTTACGGCGCCTTTCTAAAAGCGGCCCGCGACGCTGGCTTTCGCGGCTGCGCCGGGATAGACGCCTCCGCCGAGGCGGTAAAGTACGTGCGCGAGGATCTGGGGCTGAACGCCGTGCGGGGCCTCTTCCCCGGCGATCCCCTGCCGCCGGTACCGCGCCGTTTCCGCGTCGTGACGATGTGGTTCGTAATGGAGCATTTTGAAGACACGAAAAGCGTCATTGAACAGGTGCACGGCCTGCTCTACCCCGGCGGCGTACTCGCGTTTTCGACGCCGTCCGCCGCCGGCATATCCGCGCTGCTTTCGCGGAAAAAGTTTTTGGAAAAAAGCCCCGCCGACCACTGGACGGTCTTGAACGCCCGCCGCATAAAAAAAGTTTTGCGGCGTTTCGGCTTTGTCGTAAAAAAAGTAGTCGTCACGGGCCACCACCCGGAACGCTTTCCGTTCTGCTCCCGTCTGAGCGCGGGCCGCGGTATCGTTTACAAAACCGTTCTTGCGCTGAGCAGGCTGTTCCGTCTGGGTGACACCTTTGAAGTGTACGCAAAAAAACTTCCGTAAAGAACGTGTGCGAAAAGCCGCCGGCCCCGCCCTGAAGGCTAAACTTGACCCACAATTCAGATTTCAGGGCAGACGTATCCCCCTGGGCGGGTTCGGTTTGGGGAGGAAATGGCGGCCGCTAAGATTCTACGGGCGGATTATGCCGTTTATCCGGGCGCCGGGGCGACGGGAAAGGGATATAGGCGGGAAAACGCGGCCCCGGCTGCCCGTTCCTTGCTTCGGGGTCTGACCCCACGGGCCGGGGAGGGCCCCGCCGCCGTGCGTCCGGCGAGGCGTTTCCCGCTGTGAGGTCTCACACCACGGGCCGATGGGGCTCCCGCCGCCGCCGCCGCCTCCCCGTCGTCCGGCGGCTCCCCTTCCAGGATCCGCGACCAGTACCGGTCGCCCCACAGGTGTCCCGTCCGTCCATTGTCCCGATTGTACCTAATGGCGAAGGTCTGCTTCAGCCATTTCATTATCGCGGGCAGCTCGAACCCGTCCGCGGGCCTGATGTAAAAGGCCAGCCGGTCGCCGGCAAGACTCAAGCCCCGGACCGCGAAGACAAACCTGTGCGCGGTCTC
>JAISLM010000102.1 GCA_031290855.1 Spirochaetaceae bacterium | reverse complement strand
CTGTTGCCGGACGGTTCTGCCAAATCAAAATCTTCTTCCTCAAGTTCGTACTGCTTCATCAAATACGCTTTTGTAGGCCGCCAGCCCACCGCGTAAAGTTTCGTGTCCCTTTCGGCGCGCCCGCTTTGCAAGTCCTCGTCTTTCACAAACTGGAATTGCGGCGGGGCGGTCTCCGCGCCGAAGTTATACAGCGTCCACACCGCCGCCAGCCTGTTAAACAGTTCGCAAATCCTGCGCCGGTCGGAGGCCGCCAAATCCTCGCGCACACGGTTGTGCGTGGCGGAGGCGGCGTAGCTCCCCTTGTCGCCTATTTCCGTGGTCAGCGTCTGCCCCAGCACCGCCTTCGATATTTCGGCGTTTGCCGTTTTTATATAATCCGCGTGGACGCTTCCCGCCGCGCCCTTTTCCTTCGCGCTCTCTATAGTGATTTCCGTACCCTCCGGCGCGATGGCCACCGCGTCCGCTATCATCTTTTCAAGCGCGTTTAGCAGTTCCGCTTTATAATGTTCGCTCGCGTTGTTCGGATATTTGCCGTACAAAAACGCGCCCCCGTATTTTTCCACGAATACCGTCCACCAGCGGAAGCCGTTTTTCTTGAATGTCACAGGCCAGTAGCATTTCGAGAAAACTTTAACGCCGTAGGGGTTCGCGTAGCTCGGTCTGTGCCGCGCTAGCAAAAACCTGTTGGGCGGCAGTTCCTCCGTGCCGGACGGGCCGGTCTTAAAAACGAGTCTGTTCTCCCGGTCGAACTCAAACCACTGCGGGGGTTTGCCCACTATATCGCCTATGCCCCACTGTTCGCCGTCCCGCGTCCACAGGACTTCAAGCGGAGAATAGCCGTAGGCGACCGCGTCCATCATCTCTTCTATAACGCGGGGAATGTCCAGCTTGTCCAACTGCCCGCTAAACAGTTCCGCCGCCTCCGTCTCGCGCCGCCCGTCCCCGCCTGACGCGCAAAACCACTGCGCCCCGCTTGTCGCCGAACATCTGACACTCCAGACGCTTTCCAGATGGCTGTCGGTCAGGAGTTCCTGTAACGCCGTAATGCCGCGCCCCATTTTCCTTAATACCGGGTCGGGGTCGGGAAGCGTCCTCATAAGCCGCAGAAAATCATTCGCCCGCTGCCGCGTGGCAAACTGCAAGCCTTCGGCGGAGTTGTCTATAAGCGATTCGCTTTCGCGGTTACCGCCTTTATCCGGTCTTTTATCCGGCGGCCGGTTTTCAAATTCCACCGTCCTGTTTTTCCTTCTCATTCGTACCCCCGCAAAACTCTCGCGCTTGTCCTCGGCCCCGCCGATTGCGGATTCCCCGCTTTCCGTTTCCGCGCGTACTCCAGCAGCTTCCTCACCACCCCCTCAAGCGCGTCGGGCCCGTCCACGTACTCGCCGTCAGGAAACTGCAAAAGCTCGTCTATCAGTTCTTTCTGGTCGGCATCCGTTTTTAGAAAACGGACAACACCGTTTTCTATAGGCGCGGAAAGCGTCCCCTCTATGCGGGCGCTTTTATGCACCGTGTTCGTTTCGGCGCGGCGCGGAAGGTGGTAACCCTCCTGTTCCGCTTTCGCGTCCAGCACTTCGGCCAGCAATGCCTGTCCGCCGTTGTCCTCGTAAAACATCCAACTGGGATTACACTCGCGGTAAATCAGATACATTCCGTCTATCATGCGCTGGACGCTTTCCTTCCTAATCCGCGCCTTGAGAATATATATAGTTCCTTCGCCGGTTATTCCCGCGCACACCGTAGCCTTGTAGCAGTGTTTCTCCTCGTGCTTTACGCTCGGGTCTGTCCACGAAAAAACATAGGCAAACCGTTCCCCGGCAATCTCTTCCGGCCTGTAACCTTTGATGTACTCCTCTTTGAATATCCGCTCATCCAGAGCGATAGGAATAAGCAAAAATTCCTGCCCGTAAGCCAGATTCCCGATTGTCCGCTTTAATCTCGCAAGCCGAGACGCGGGAAACGCCGCCTCCCATGCCGGCTTCCCACGAACCTCCGAAGGGAACTTGTACGTCTTTACCGCCTTTATCTCATCGCTTCCTTTTTCCAGCATTGACGCCACGCACTGCGTGTTAAGCGGCGTGGCCACAATGACGCAGGAATAGCTGTCGGCAAGGGCGGGTATTAAATCCTGCATAATCCAGTCGATGGACGCTTTGACAAACTTCCGGCTCTTCGCCCTCTGGCGGCTTTGTATATCGTCAAGACGCACGTAATCGGGACGGCTGGGGCCGTGTACGAAACCGCGCGGGTCCTGCCCCATCGATACGGCAAGAACACCCACCGTTTTCCCGCCGCTTCCCGGAACATTCGCCGTGAAATGGTCAAGCGCCGGTCTCTTGCCTTCGGGGATAAAATCGCCGAAATCATTTTTAAGCCGCCGGTTATACATAAGCTCCGCGAGGATGCGGCCCGTGAACCTCCCCGATTTTTCCTTGTTGTAACTGGAAAAGAGCATGAAGTTGCGCTTACCGTAAGCAATCTCGTGAACGGGGTCCAGCAGGGTGAAGTAAGTCGATTTGCCCGAACCGCGAAACGCTTCCAGCAGTACCGGCTCTTTTTCCTCAAGGCGGATTTTTTCCCATTTCTTATGGAACGCGGCAAACTCCGCCGGTACATAATCGGGGAAGTAGGTTTTGGCAAACTCCAATACGTTGTTTTCGCATTTCTTTTTCCGCTCCGCCTTCGCTTCGGGCGAATTATCCGAAAACAACGGACGGCTTAAAATCTCGTCTTTAAGCTCGTTCCACGCGGTTTCAAGCTGTTTTAACGTTTTTATTTCGCGCATTTTAGAACCTCAATCTTTTGTCAGCTTCAATCCGAAGTATTCATGGCTCGTATATTTAACCGGAATAATCCCGTGAATAAAATGAAACAGAAATAATAAAAACGCCTTGAAAGCGACCTTCCAGTTTTTGATAAGATGGCGCGTGTAAACGCTTACAATACACATTAAAACAGCCCTTTGCCGGTAGAGTACTTCACCAGTTCCTGATATACGCTCTCCCAATATGGCTCCATTTTCGCTTTTAATTCGCTCTGGTTTTCCGCGAGCCACCTGTTGGCGATTTTGATTAAATCAAGCGCGACACCCAGATACTGGCTCCTAGTATCCAGTTTCTGTAATACGCTGACGTGCTTGGCTATCGCGTCCGCTATTTTTCCGTCAGAGAGTTTGTCGGGGTCTTTTTGTAACTGCGATATCCATGTCTTCACCGTCTCCGCGTATATGGC
The DNA here is from genome assembly GCA_031290855.1 of Spirochaetaceae bacterium. Lineage (GTDB taxonomy): Bacteria > Spirochaetota > Spirochaetia > Treponematales > Breznakiellaceae > JAIRMY01. The sequence continues at coordinate 1,531 of JAISLM010000102.1, read as the reverse complement.
GAACATCTCACGCGGCGACATATTGTAGACGCGCCGCTGGGCATCCCAGTCGGACGCCTCTCCCTTTTCCGCCGCCTCCGCTTTCCAGCGGTAGACCGTGCCCTCGTTCACGCCGAGTTCCGCCGCTATGTCGCGGCATGACATTGACCGCCTCACATAGAGTTTTTCCGCCTCGTCTCTTTTATCGCCCGATGCCACTACGTCTCCCGCCTCGCTTTCCTCATATCCTTCAGTTCGTCACGGATTTCCTTAAATCCCCCGTTTAGGCTCGATTTGATTTCGTCAAGCGTTTTCGTAACTATTCCCTGCGTTGTTTCCAACGCGCTGATGCGTTCCGCGTGTCCGGCCAGAATGCCGTATAACTCCTTGTAACGGCCTGACCCGGCCGCCCTGTCCTCTTCAACCCGCTTGCGCATCATGTCCAGCATTTCGTCCGACCTTTTAATCGCGTTCGCGAGTAACTCGTTCCCACGGTTCGCGGCTACCGCCAGTTCCTCTTTTGTAGCGCAGTTTTCTATTTGCTTTTCCTGCGCCGCGTTCACTTCGTCATTCCGCGCAATCTTACTTTTGTATACGCCGACCCCGATGAGTATCCCTCCGACCGAAATAAACGCGGCCAGCAGTGATAAAACCAATCCTATTTCACTCATTCCTTTCCTCCCGGTAAAATTCAATTATCAGTTCAAGCCGCGCCGTATATTCCCTCATCGCTATGATATTCCTCTCCAGCGCCCGGTAATCGTTATATGAAAGCCACAGTCCGCCCTCCCTGTCCTCAAAACCCACAGCCTCCGTTACAGGCGGCAAGGGCATTTCCGGCGCGAGCGCGTCAAACGCGGTTTTAAGTTCGGCTGTTACCGCCGTCCGGCTTGTCGCGCACCCCGAAAAGACTGTTAGCGCGAGAAGCAAGACAGCCGTCAGCGGTGTCGTTAAGTTCCTGCCTTTGTTCATTCGCGTCCTCCTCCGCAATTTTGTTTTTTCTCATATACTCGCGGGCGTGTTCCAGCCGCGCCGCCGCCTCTTCCATCGCAACCCGCATCCCGGCGTTTTCCTGTCTGTATTTTTTGACGCGCTTCGCCAATGCTACGGTCATCAGAATGAAAATCACGCACAGCCCGGTAAGCCCGGTAACGGCATATATGCCTGTCATTTGCCGCCGCCTGCCGCCGCCACGCCGTGGCGCGTCCCGAATATGTTGCCGAATATCATTGACAGGTCTACCGGAGCGAAAACAATGACCACAAACGCCGCCACTTTTATCGCCGCGTCTATATCCAGACCAGGCGACACGGTCGCCTTCATTACGAGAGCCCCTACCGCTATAACCACGCCGAGCGTTTTCGCCCCCAGCGAAAGCGGCTTGCCTTTTAATTCGATAGTATTCATTTGCGTTTATCCTTCCTTCGCCGCCTTACAAAAAAGCCCGGACGGCGGCAAAGGAGAATTAAAATCCGCCGCCCGGGCAGAGTGCATGGCAACTACCTAAAGAATATAGCGGGAGGTGAGGACTGTTCAAAGAAACTATTTGACT
>JAISLM010000101.1 GCA_031290855.1 Spirochaetaceae bacterium | reverse complement strand
CCCACTTCGGATGCGTTCATCAGTTCCTTAACGTTACCGGTATTTTTGACGAGGGTATGGGCAACGGACTGGATATTGGCGAGCATTTCCTCAATCGCCGATGAAGACTGGGCGACACTGGTACTCTGCTTGTCCACATGGTCCGAAAGTTTGTCGATGTTGACGGTGATCTGCTCCATGGTCACGTTGGTTTCGGTAACGCTGGCCGACTGGTTGATAACCCGCGTTTTTATACCTTGAATATTGGCGGTGATTTCATTGATCGCCATGGCGGTTTCTTCCATATTACTGGCAAGATCGTTTCCGATCTCAGAGAGGGCGGAGCTTTGTCTTCTAATGGCCATAATCAGGCTCTTGATCTTGTCTACGGTGAAATTGATATATCCCGCCAACTCCCCCACTTCGTCTTTTGAGTGTATATCAATTTGGCAGGTCAGGTCTCCCTCGGAGACATCTTTTAAGAGCGTCATGGTCCGCACGATGGGCCGGCTGATGGAACGGGCGATAAGCAGCGCCGCCATGATCCCAAGTACCATAAAGGCGCCGATAAAAATGAACATCAGGTTACGCATGGTAGTAAGCTCATGGAGTACCATCCGTTCTTCCACCATGGCGACAAGGGTCATATCAAAACCCGGCACCGGCGAAAAACCGATAACCATCTTCCGGCCTTCAATGTCGTGGTTCATAGAACCCTGTTTTTGGCTGAGTATACTCCGTACCGCTTCCGCCTCGGTTTCGTAGCGGGGATCGGTCTCCGCCGCTTTAGTGGCGGAAAACGAATTCATCACCAATTCCGTGTCCCGGTGGGCGATGATAACTCCGGCGCTGTTAAGCAAATAGGCGAAGCCGCCGTTCCGGGTTCCTATTTCCTTTACAATGTCGCTGAAAATGATCGCGTTGTTTCGGGCAAGGAGGCCGCCCGCAACCCCTCCGTCCACCGTAATGGGAACCATGTAATTGATGATCGGATAGGACGTGGCAACGGCGCCGCCTACGATGATGTCTGAAACTGACTGTTCCCCCCGAAGTCCCTTTTGCACATATTCCCTTGCGGAAAGATTGGGGGCTTCGCCGCCCTTAAGATGCGGGGCGTTTCCGTCCGGATAAACAATGGCAAAGTCATCCGCGCCGGTACGATCGATTTCACCAATCAGCGCCGCTTTCTGGGTTTCAAAGTCCATGGAACGCACGTCCCGCTGGTTTGCCAGTTCCTGAAGGGTGTTAAGGCGGGAATGGATCGCTTCCGATACCAGAGCCGCGGCAATTTCCGCCTGACTCAGCATTGACGCTTCCGCGTCCCGTCTTACTACCCCGGTCGCGATAGTTACCGCAAGAATTCCCAGTCCAAGGGATACCAGCGCTACCACGAGGCTGATAAACAGTACAATACGTTTAGCTATGGTCATGACCGTCTCCTTTTCTCAATTTTGCTTTTGGTTTCGCCGGCACATAAATCCGCCATTTTCGTGTTCAAGGAATTAACGCCTGCGCCGGCGGCCTGGAAAAATACGCGCTCAGAGCTGGTTTGTTGGCGTAAAATATGCGAAAATACTACCAAACAGGGGAGTTTTATACAATGGGGCGGCTCACCGCGCAAACGCCGTGCGTTTGCTTATGTAGCCGCCTCCAGCCCCCTTCCGGAAGCCCTATCCCCCGGATGTATCGGCAGCTTTCATTTTGTCCAGGGGTACGGGCTACGGCAGCGCGGCAAAGTTCAACGCAATTTTGTCGTTGACTTCGCCGGTGCCGTATTCGCCTGTCTCCCTGTTCCAGCCCATGCCCCGGAAGGCGTTGCTCCAATTCTGATCTTCGGCGTCCGTAGGCGCGGCGCCGTAGTACTCGTCCGCGTCGGAAGGGAGCTTGACCGTGACGCTCTTGGGTACCTCGACATCGTAGAACATAAAGTTTCCAAGGCCGGGGGACTCCGCGCCCAGCGTGACGGAGAGGCTCGTGCCGCCGGTATCGCAGAAGGCGCCCTCGCCGATGCTTGTCACCTCGGGGAGGCTCACCGTAGCGAGGTAGACGCATCGGTAGAAGGCTAACGCACCTGTCCTTGTCGCTGCGGGGAGTTCCACCCTATCGACTCCTTGCCTGTCATCGCGCAGGCGTAAAGGTCGAGCGCCATGTTTATGTCCGCCGCCTGTATCGCGGAAAGTAGATTTCCCCAGCCCGCCCCCGACAGGTTTATGCCAAGTGACAGCGGGACGGGGTCGACTACGGAGCCGGAGATGTAGGAGGCGATGTCGGTGTCGGGGCCAGCGGCGTAAGCCTCGCGATCACCGTCCATGTTGCGGTCGAGCCGTCCTCCGCCGTGACGGTGTAAACGACCGGGGTGAAGCCGCTTTTGTAGAAGTCCTGCGTCACGCCGGAGGCATGGGGGACGATGTTTGCGCCGCTGTACGTGATTTGGAGGCTAAGATTTGTCAGGTCCGTGCCGGCGGTAAGCGTGACGACGACAAGCTTCCGTTTGTCAGATATGATCTCGACATCGACCGCTTCCACGCCGGCTTCATTTTTCTAACCCTCCGTCATACATACCCCATTATTGATCATTAACCACTCATAGATCAACGCGCGGCGTTGGGCCAGGTGGACTATTGGGCGGAGATTTAATAGTATTTGAGAAACCGGAATAATTTGATTGATGGAGGAGGCGTTTTTATGGATAAAGAACGGCTGGATTATCTTAAATCCAGGGCCAAGGAGATACGCAAACTCACGATAGAAGAGATCGGGACGCTGGGAACCGGGCATATCGGCGGGTCCATGTCGATAGCGGACGTGCTGGCGCTGCTGTACTTCCACCGGATGAACATCGACCCGGCCCGGCCCAGGATGGAGGGGCGGGATCAGCTTGTCGTTTCCAAGGGGCACGCGGGGCCGGCTGTTTACGCGGCGCTGGCTCTACGGGGCTTCTTCCCGAAGGAATGGCTCGCGACGCTGAACCAGGGCGGCACGCGCCTGCCGAGCCACTGCGACCGGAACCTTACTCCCGGCATTGACATGACGGCGGGGTCCCTTGGGCAGGGCTTCTCCGCCGCAATAGGCATTGCCCTCGCGCTGAGGATCGACAAGCTTGACGCCCGCGTGTACACGATAATCGGCGACGGCGAGTCGGACGAAGGTCAGGTCTGGGAGGGCGCGATGTTTGCCGCATCGCAAAAGCTTTCCAACCTTGTCGCGTTCACGGACTACAACAAGCAGCAGCTTGACGGATACACGAAGGACATCATCGACCTGGGTGAACTGGACGCGAAGTGGCGGGAATTCGGCTGGTTCACCCAGCGGGTAAACGGCCACGACATCGCCGCGCTGGACGAGGCCGTCGGGCGGGCGCTGACGCAGAAAGAAAAGCCTTCGATGATCGTGATGGACACGGTCAAGGGCAAGGGCTGTAACTTTGCCGAGGGTGTAGAAAAGAACCACAGTATGGTTTTCAACCTTGAAAAGGCGAGGGAAGCGATCGCCGCGCTGGATGCACAGGAGTAAACAATGGAAACAAAAGAAATACGCGAAGCCTATGTGAACACCCTTCTTGAACTGGGCGCTAAGAACCCCAACATCGTAGTGCTGGAGGCCGACCTAATGTCATGCACGAACACGGGTTCCTTCAAAAAGGCGTTCCCCGACCGCTTCTTTAACGCCGGCATCGCCGAGGCCAACATGGTTTGTGTAGCCGCCGGCCTTTCCGCCGCCGGGAAAATTCCCTTCGCCGCCACCTTCGGCTGTTTCGCCTCCAGGCGCGTCTACGACCAGTTCTTCATCTCCGCGAACTACGCACGCCTCAACGTGAAGCTGGTCGGCACAGACCCCGGCGTAACGGCGGCGTTCAACGGCGGCACCCATATGCCTTTCGAAGACCTCGCGCTTATGCGGGCCGTCCCCCGCCTCACGGTAATCGAGCCTTCCGATGCCATAAGCGCCGCTGCCCTGATACTCGAAGCGGCCCTCATGTACGGCTCGGTCTACCTCCGCTTCCCACGGAAGCCTGTGCCCGTCCTGTACCCGAAGGACGAAGTGTTCAGCATAGGGCGCGCCAAGGTCCTCAAGTCCGGCAAAGACGTCTGCTTCATCGCGCTCGGCAGCCTGATGGTAAACGCGGCGCTCGAGGCCTGCGAGCTTCTTGCTGCGGACGGCATCGACGCGGGCGTGGTGGACGTGCTCACGCTGAAGCCCATAGACAGCGCGGCGATTCTGGGCGAGGCCGCCAAGGTGAAGGCCGTGCTGAGCGCGGAAAACCACCAGATTGCCGGGGGCCTGGGCAGCGCGGTCGCGGAAATCCTTGCCGAAAACGGTTTCCGCGGCCGCTTCGTCCGTATCGGCATAAACGACGAGTTCGGCGAGGTCGGTACGCAGGACTACCTTGTAAAACGCTTCGGCCTCAACGCCGAAACTCTGGCGAAACGCGCCAAAGCCCTCCTTCCCTAAAAGAAGCCGCCCCTGTCGCAATGTAGGGGGCGGCCTTTTTCTCTACATTTTACGTTATCCGCAAAGTCTGGTTTAATACCCCGTCGAACCTTAGGTTCGCGCTTGCCGCACGGAGCTCATTCGCAGTGGGGCTGCTCCACGGTTCCTTGAGGCGCTTATAATTGGTAACACCAACAAAAGTTGCAGTGTATTCCACAGTTAAATTACAGAACGGACCTCTTATATGCCGTATATACCCGAATTTCATGTGTTTTGTATCGTCCGCGTTGTCATTTACAGCATCAGCCCGTTCTTAGTTTCCTTATCCTGCCCGCCGCCCTCATCAGCCTGAACGCTATCAATGAAACCCGCCGGCGGGTTAGAAGGAGTTGAAGAAGTTTGATTTGACGGAGTTTACGGCCTGCGTTTGGTCGCGGGACAGGGACTTGTCGGGCGGAATGTCGTTCATCACGAGCCGTAGCGAGGCTTCGACTTCGGTTTTTTCGATCAGGATCAGGATCAAATATATGTGCAGAGGCAAATCGGGCGGCGCGTAGGACTGTTCTTCGGACAGGACCTCTTCGAGCGCCTCGGCGTCGGAAGTGTCGGGCGGCGGGAGCGCCGGCAAACGGCGCACGAGTATCCAGGTCTCGTCATACCTTTGGCTGAAAGGCCAGCGCAGCGCGGCCAGGCGCTTGATGAAGGCTTCAAAAAAGCTGCCGTACAGGTCGTCGGGGCTCACGTTGGGGTTGCCGGTTAAACGCCTGTAGGCGCGCAGGAGGATCAACTGCGGAATGTCGCGTTCAGGGCTGAAGTTGGCGGCCCATTGCAACAGGGTGTCGAGATCCTGCGACGACTGTTCCGCGACAAACACGAAGTAAGGCGCGAACACTTCCAGTTTTTCGAGTGCCGGAATACCGCCGTTGATGTACAGGCTGACCCATTCCGCATACGCCTCGCCTGAAGCGCCGCCCTCGTGGTCCAGTATCTCGATGATCCGGCTGACCTGGGCCGAAGGCCGCTGGTACGGCAAGTTTTCGCGTGTCTGTGAAAGCCGGCAGGAGGCGGAGGACACGAGTACAAGGCAGAGGCCGGCGGCAATAACGGGAAGGACCGGAGGGAGGGACGGCGCATTTCCAAGGAAACGCGTCAAGCTTGCCCCCCGAAAAACTTCTTGTGGAGGCCGCGCACTACGGCGCCGGCTTCGGCGCCGTCCACGATAAAGCCGATGTTTACCTTGCTTGCCCCGTGTGAAACCATCTCAGCCTGTATGTCGAGGCTCGCACATACGCCGAAAGCGCTTTCGAGTATCACGGAGGAGTGGGAAACGAGGCCGACAATCGTCACGATAGCCTTCTTTGTTTTTACCTCGACGCTGGCAATCCGCGCAATCTCGCCTATCGCCGCGCCTATGTCCTGCGCCGCGTCCACCGTAAGCGATACGGAGACTTCGCTTGTCGCCAGCATATCTATCGAGATACGGTGCTTTGCGAAGCACGAGAAGACTTCCGCCAGGAAGCCGTACTGCCCTACCATTCGGCTGGAAACGATGTCGATCAGCGTGATGTTTCCGCGTGTCGTGATCGCGCGGACATGATGGGCGTCCGGCGGCAGGGAGGAGCCGATCACGCTGCCGGGGGCCTGGGGGTTGTACGAATTTTTTACCAGAACGGGCGTCCCGGTCTTGCTGCACGGGTACATCGCGCGCGGGTGGAGTACCTGTGCGCCAAAGAAGGCCAGCTCGGCGGCCTCCTCGTAGGTGACGGCGCTGACGGGCCGCGCGTCGGGGACTATGCGCGGGTCCGCCGTAAGGATGCCGTCGACATCTTTCCAGACCTGGGCCGCCTCCGCTTTGCAGGCGGCGGCTATCATCGTGGCCGTCAGGTCGGAGCCGCCGCGCCCAAGGGTCGTTATCGCGCCTTTGGTGTCTTTCGCGATGAAGCCGGTTACGACCGGAAGAATCCCTTCTTCAAGCAGCGGCAGCAGCGCGTCCGGTATGGACCGCCAGCTTTCAGGTTCCAGATCGGCGGACGTAAAGCTGGAGTTGGAGACGAAACCGGCGTCCCAGGCGTCGACAGGGAGGGCGTTCACGCCCAAAGACTGAAGGTAGCGGGCAACCAGACGGACGGACATCCGCTCGCCGAACGAAACAAGGTAATCTTTGGTTTTTGGTGATAATTCCTTTATCAGTGATATACCGGAGAGCAGGGTTGCCAGATCGGAGAGCAGTTCCCTGAGATCGGGCGTAAACAGCGTTGACAGGCCCAGGCCCTGCAACGCGCCCAGATAAGTTTCGCTTATCTTTTCAAGGGAAAATTCAACAGAAATCGGCCCGTCGCCGATCGCTTTTTCCGCCGCCTCGAGGAGGTGATCGGTGGTATCGCCCATAGCTGAAAGTACGACGACGGGCCTTTTGTCGATATGGTCCAGCACAATTTTTGCCGCGCGGCGGATATGCTCCGCATCAGCGACAGAACTGCCGCCAAACTTCATTACAAGCATCGGCGCTTAATTTCCGATAGGCTTTTCTTCCGCAAATTTTGATGCCGGGGCGTTGCAGAGAGGGCAGGCCGCAGGCGGCTCGTCCCCTTCATGAACATAACCGCATATTACACATACCCATTTTTTCATAAGAGACCTCCAAATAATTAAATTTTGTGGATAAAAATTACCACTATCTAAGTATAGCCATTATGTCCTGGCGATTCCAGCGTCTGGCTATATCGTAGGGACTGTCGCCGGCCGTATTACGCACGGCCTTGTCGGCCCCCAGTTCGATAAGCAGTGATACGGTTGAAGCCGTAGCTGTGCGGGCGGCATAATGAAGAATACTGTTTCCTTCCGAGTCGCGGGAGGTGACGGCCTTACCGCCGAAGACGGCGCGTACCGCGTCCCGGTTTTCGGCGGCAAGGGTTATCTCGGCGGGGGTTTTGCCGTCGCGGGCGATAGAGAATATGTCCGCGCCGCCGTCGGCAAGGAATTTTGCCGCGTCCCAGTTCGCTCGATCGACGGCGTAGCGCAGGGCCGTCCTTCCCTCGCTGTCAACCGCGCTCGTGTTTCCCAGCCAGTTGGCTATCGTCTCTATGTCCGTTTCAGGCATATTGTAGGACAACGCGATGTGGAGCGGAGTCCGGCCCGCGTCGTCAGTCTGATCCCGCCCCTTGTCAAGAAGCGTCAGCATCATGCGCGGCGATGTTTTCAGCGCGACGGTGAACGGACTCTCGCCGTCCGCGTCTTTCGCGTGTATCTGCGCCCGCTTGTCCAGCAAGATGCCGACAAGGTCGCTCCGCTCCCCCTCTACCGCGATCAGAAGCGGCGTATCGCCGCTGTTGTTCCTTGTGGAAACGTTCGCGCCGCTGTTTACCAGATGTTCTGTTGAACGAAAGGAGCCTTTCATCACGGCTTCCACGAGCGGCGTGTTGCCGTCTTTGTCCCGCGCCTCAAGGTAAGCGCCGCGCTCTACAAGGAGGGATTCCATGCCGAACACGCCCAGACGCACCGAGTCATGCAGAGGGGTTTTGCCGTACAGGTTGTAGGCGTTGATGTCTATTTTGGCGCTGACGAGCGTATCCGCGGCGGAAAGCGCGTTCCAGCGTACCGCGGTATGAAGCGCGGTATTCCCCAGCGTGTCGCGGCCCGCTATCGAAGCGCCGGCACCGAGCAGGGCCTGAACCGTCGACGAAGAATCGATCTTTACCGCGATAAAAAGCGGCGTTTCGCCCGTAACGTTGGCAGCCTCAAGAGACGCGCCCCTGGAAGCTATCATCGGGATCGCGGAATCGAGCCTCCATTGCGTGGCATAGTGCAGCAAGGTATTGCCCAGACCGTCCCTCGCGGTGAGAACCGCCGGCGTCAGCATCCATTCGCGGACGTCGCCGGGGGAATAGAACGTTAGGTATATAGGGCTTTCACCCTTTGCGTTCTGCGCGAACACGTCCGCGCCGCGCGCTATAAGCAGCTCGCCGACAGTCTCCGAATCCTGCCGTACCGCGATATGCAGGGCCGTGTCGCCCTCCAGGTTGCGGGCGTTTATCAGAGCGTCCTTGTCCAGTATCCGCTGGACGAGTTTTACATCGGCACCGGACCGCACCGCCACCAGCAGGGGCGTGTTGCCGTTGTTGTCGCTCTGCAACACGGTTTCGCCGGTGATAAGTTGGTTCAGTATCTCTTCCTCGCTGTCCAGCGCGAGGCCGAAAGGCGTCTTGCCCTCGTTGGTCATCGCAAAAATATCGGAACGGTAGCTGACCAACAAAGGCAAAAGCGCGGCGCGCTTTTGCTCCACCGCAAGGAACAGCGGCGTTTTGCCGTCGGTGTTGTGGATCGTAAGGTCGGCCCCGTTTTTGAGCAGCGTTTCCAGAATATCAGGGGTTCTGTTAAGGCTTATAACGATGTGCGCCGGAGAGTCGCCCCGCTCGTCACGCAGATTCGGATTCGCCCGGTACGAAAACAGCAATTCCAGCGCAGGCCTGTGCACCTCGACAGGGATCGCGATATGCATCGCCGTATTCCCCTGTCCGTCCTGAATGTTGACATTCGCGCCGTGATCGAGCAGCGCCTCCATTATCTCCACGTCGCCTATACGGGCGGCTTCGTGAAGCGCGGTATCCCCGGTGGTATTCTTGATATTCGGGTCGGCCATGTGATCCAGCAGGTACAGCGTGAAGCCCCTGTAACGTTCCCTGGTCGAATAGTGCAGCGCCGAGTTCCCGTCCGCAGCCCGCTGGTTGAAGTTCAGAGAGCGTACGACGGGCGCGAAGTAAAGGAAAAAAGGATCAGAGGAGAAGCCGCCAGCCTGTATCAGGATTTCGGCCACCGTTGCATGACTGCGCGAATCACGATGGATGAACGCATAATCCAGGGCGGTACGGTTCGTCTTGTCCCGTTTATTTATAAGTTCCAGCCGGGTAATCTCGTCACCGGAGGACATAATGCTTGTGACCGCGGCGTAAGAGCCGGCCTCGACGGCCAGATGGAGCACGGTCCGCCCCTCGCCGTCTGTAGACAACATCGTCTCCGGCGTAAGGAGCGCCCGCAGAAAGGCGTCATCCTTCGAATCTATCGCCGCCACGGCGGGACTCGCGACGCCCGCCGGAGCGTTATGTATGAAAGCGCCGTTTCTTACCAAAATTTGCGCGGTTACGCCGTCCAGCAGACCCGCGCTTATGTTGAGGGGCGTATAACCCCCGTTGTCCCCGGCGTCCGCCGGTGTACCCAGCCGGATAAAAAAGTCGGCAAGCTCGCTGTTACGCGCCGCCGCCGCAAAATGAACCGCGTTCCTGCCAAGCGAATCAACATCGCCGGGGTCGTTAGCCGCGACGAAGGCCGTTTTCGCGTCTTCAACATTTCCTTCGGTAATTAACGCCGCTATGCTATCGAACGGGGTGGGCGGGGGCTTGTCCGCATCCGCATCCACTACCGTCGTTTCTTCAGCGGCCTCGGTTTTGCCAGATGACTGTCTTTTGCCGAACGCAAACGCTTCGGTACCGGAAAAAAACATAAAAACAAAACAAAAAATACCGAGCTGCAACAGGCCAGGCAGGGCGGAAGCTTTTTTTTGGGCTGCGCCGATGCGTTTTTTATTTATTGACTGCATTGAGAAAACCCCTATGTGTATTATCGGCAAAAAAGCGCATCGCGCAAGCAAAACCTCCTTTCATTCGGGCCGTTTTTGTATTATATACATCTTTTCAAATATATGTCACCCGCAGCCCCGCTTGTCAACAGGGCATCGGCGTTTACTCTTAGAACAAGGCCTCATACAGGAAATCCGAATCCAGGGCGGCGCGCGTCATGCGGCGTTTGGCGCTGACCCGTTTCTTCTACATCTTCATTTTCTTCAGCCGGTGTAACGCCATCTTCTCTCAGTATATTCAAATTGAGGGCCGCATTCCCCGTCCTCACCCGGCACTCGTCTTCCCGAAACACTCTTGTCCAGCATCCCGGCACGCCGGGTCCCGGTGAAACCGTTGGTTGAACTCCCTGATGAAACGCGGGAGGGCGGCGTTGGCCTGTTCCATCGTGGTAATGCCCTGCAACGCGAACCGGACCGGCAGGCGGCTTTGCGGGGTCTCCCACAGGCGTTCGATACGTCCCTTGGCTTGCGGGCTTCCCGCGGGAATCAGATCGCAGCCCAGGGCATCGGCGATATGGCCGAACCGCGTTTTATCCAGTGTTTTCCCCGCCAGTTGTTCCTCAATCGACCAGTGTTCCGGTTTCTTGGTATTGACGAAATATATCCCGATTCTGTCGGCATAGAGGGCTTCCGGCGCTCCAGCGCCCTGTAAAACGGCCCTGAACGCCTCAAAATACCCCTGGAGGCATTCATGTTCGCACAGGTACAGCCCCGGAATGGCTCCGGTCGCGTCGTCCTGAAACCCGTGTAGGGCATAGTGGACGCCCCGGCCAAGCCAGTCAAAGGGTGAGGCGTCGGTTTGGACCAGTTCCCCAAGCTTCGCCCGCCGTTCCCGCATCGTCCGCCGTTCGCCCGCGCTCCGGCGTGTTTTAGGAGAGGTAATGCCGGCTGCTTTCAGGATGCCGGACAGGCTGGTATAGCTGATGCGTATCCGCTCCTGTTCCTCCAGCAACTCCCGGAAGTGGGTGAAATTCGCGCTCCGGTATGGCTCGCTTTTTTTCAAGGCGATGATCTTGTTTCGGAGCGCCTCGTCGCTGGCGTTCGCGGGGTGCCTGCCGGCATTCCCGTGAATGACCGCTCCGTCGCCTTGTTCCCGCACTGCTTTCTTCAGGTGTTTTACCCATCGGGTACTCATACCAAGTTTTTTGGCCGCCTGTTTTACCGTGTAGGCCCCGTCGATAGCACCCTTAATCACCGTCAGCCGGGCCAGCTCTTTCGTGTTCATCATGTACTTCATCCTCCTATCTTATCCGAGGGGGGTGAACGGCGAACCGCGGGTTCGCACTCCCCCGTTACTGTAGGGGGTGGACTTATCACTTATTAACGACAAAAAGAAAAATTTCTATTGACAAAAATATTCAATATTGTTTATACTAATCAAGTTATTTAAGAGCAAAATCTATTAGGAGGGTTTTATGGGTATCGCGGGTTTAGTTCTAGGGATCTTGGCTGCCATTGGTGGATGGATTCCGGGTATCAGCTATGTCTCCTGGCTTTTGGCTATCATTGGCATAGTATTGAGCGCGATTGGTTTGTCAAAAGCAAAAAAGGCAAACGAACCGACAGGGATCTGTGTTGCGGGTCTTGTCCTGAGCATCATCGGGCTTGTGATTTCGTTTATCGGACTTCTTTGCACAGTTATTTGTGTCGGAGCCGCCGCTGGCCTGGGTGCGGGGCTTGGCTTGTAGCAAAATTAACGGCTAAATGGCAAAATTGCTGTTTGGCCGTTAATTTTGGTCACATTACTGACCCGGCAATACTTATATTGTCATAAGAGCTTTTCCCAAAACCCGGTTGGTTTTGAGAAAGCTTCCGAAAAAGCGGTCTAACCGGACTAAAGCCCGCTTTTTCATATAAATCCAAGGTAGCTGGACAAGCACAGCCTGTCTCCCAAGCAAGGCTTGTCTCCCGAAAACTGAAGTTTTGGGAAAGCCTCATAATAAAAGCAATATACTTATTACTATGGAAAAAGAAGGGGGAAGGAAACTGAGTGTTGAGGCGCTCAGTGAAAGGCGAAAAACAATCATTCGGATGAAAAAGAACGGTTGCAGCCCTATGGAAATTGTACAAGCGACCGGATGTTCCCGCCAGGTTATCTATCCAATATGGAGCAGGTGGAAATCAGGCGGGGGAATATTTGAGGCGGTGGAACTATACGCCGCAAAAGCCGGTCCGGTATGCCTGTGAACGGGATCCGAAAAAAGTAAAGAAATGGACGGAAAACACCTGTATTGAGATAAAAAGCGGGCGAAAGAGTAAAACGGGAACATCTATTGGGATGACGGGACGACGGTAAAAGCAGGCGATGTACGGGGGCGTGGATATGCTCCGATAGGGAAGCCTCCGGTAGCCAGCCGTAACGGGAAAAAAGAAGACGTGAGTATGGTATCGGCAATAACCAGTAAGGGGAAACTGTTTTGGAAGATATATGAAGGAGGTATCAACGCGGAAAAGTTCAAAGAGTTCGCGGAGCGCCTGGTACGGGGAAAAAGACGGAAAGTGTTTTTGATACCGGATAACGCGAAAACCCGTCAAGGCAAGCTGCTGAAAGGCTGGGCGGAGAAAAACAAGAAACGGGTAGAGTTATTTTATTTACCGCCGTACTGCCCTGACTTGAATCCTGACGAACATACAAACGCCGATGTAAAATACGGTGTAGTGTCTAAAACGCCGAAACGGACAAAAGAAGCTCTCAGAGAAGCAGCGGAAGAACATATGAATATGCTGAATAAAACGCCAGGGCGGATAAGGAGATATTTTCTTGATCCCGCAATAGCATATGCCGCAAATGCCTGAATTACAATTGCCGGGTCAGTAATAATATGTTCCCTTATTTTACCCTTTTTGGCCGGGACTTAGGTCTATACCCTATTATGGTATTATGCGGCATATTTTCTGCTGGGATTTATGCTTGCTATATTGCAAAAAAATTTGAATACGATTATTCCGATTTGATAATATTTCTTTTAATTATTTCAATTGGCGTTGTCGTTGGAAGTCATTTACTTTACACAATCGTAAATTATAAGAATTTTATATATGTATTAGATAATATTAAAAAAATAGATACATTTAAGAAATTTTTCAATATTTTAAATTATTTGTTTGGGGGAAGCGTATTTTACGGCGGACTCATTGGCGGAATAATTGTAGGATATGTTATTTCAAAAAAAGACAGTAAATATTTGAAATTTTTCGATATAGGTTTTACAAGCATACCTTTGTTCCATTTTTTTGGAAGAATTGGCTGTTTTCTAGGGGGGTGTTGTTATGGAATTAGAAATAAAATAGGCTTTATGTATACCATCAACCCAATACTGGAAGCAAATGGTGTTAAACGTTTCCCCATTCAAATAGTTGAAGCAATATTTAATATTGCTTTATTCTTATTTTTGAACCATTTATTATGCCATAAAAAGATGAAAAATAAAATTTCGTATGTTTATCTAAGCATTTATTCTATTGGGAGATTTTTTATCGAATATTTTAGAGGAGATGTATATAGAGGGATTTGGCGGTCACTTTCAACATCTCAAATAATAAGCATTTTAATAATATTTGGTTTAATCATTCGGTTGTATTATATAAATAAGAAAACGTCCAAACGTCCATGTCGGGACGCTCCGTAACAGATTTAACGGCACATAACGGGAATGTTTACGCGCCCCAGCGTAGCTGGGGAACATTCCCGCGCCTCCCTCCTTTTATGGCAAATCAGGCGGGTCAATCGTAGGACAAAACCGCTTGACGCGGTTTTGTTGCACAGTTTGTCGGCCCTGGAAATGCTTCGCATTTCCTTATTCGGGCCGTCAAACTGTCGTAAACAGCCGGGACGTTACCGGCACCGTAAAAGGTGACAGGCATCCCGTTACGGGTTCTGACCCCGGCACTATATGTAGCGTACCGGCTTTTCCCCGGCACTAGGCAAATTCGGTACCAGGCGCCATAGGCGTTTACCTCCAAATTCTCATTTCTCCCCCTCCCCGTGCGTCTTTTAAGCCCCTACAGCAGCCGTTTCAGTTCCGACGCCTTGTCTGTCCGTTCCCAGGGGAAGTCCTTCCGCCCGAAGTGACCGTAGGAGGCGGTCTTTTGGTATATGGGACGGCGCAGGTCGAGCATCTTGATGATGCCGGAGGGCGAAAGGTCGAAGACCTTGCCGACCACCTCCTCGATTTTGGCTTCCGGCGCGGTTGACGTTCCGAAAGTATCCACCATCACGGAGACGGGGAAGGGAACGCCTATCGCGTAAGCAAGCTCAATCTCGCAGTACCCGGCAAGCCCGGCGGCAACGATGTTCTTGGCGACATAGCGGGCCGCGTAGGCCGCGCTGCGGTCCACCTTCGTCGGGTCTTTGCCGGAAAACGCGCCCCCACCGTGCCTGCCGGCGCCGCCGTAGGTGTCAACGATGATCTTACGGCCCGTCAGCCCCGTGTCCCCGAAGGGGCCGCCCACGACAAAGCGCCCCGTCGGGTTGATATAGAACTTCGTTTTGGCGTCTACCAGGCCGGTCGGCTCCAAAACCGGCCTAACAATCTTCCCGATAACCGCTTCCTTTATCTCGTCATACGAAACATCCGGGTCGTGCTGGTGCGAAACGACAACCGCCTCCACGCGGATCGGTTTCCGCCCTTCGTACTCCACCGTCACCTGGCTCTTAGCGTCCGGGCGCAGCCACCTTATCGCGCCGGTCTTGCGCAGTTCCGTCGCTTTGATCAGAATCTTGTGCGCCAGCGTTATCGGGAGCGGCATCAGTTCCTCCGTTTCCGTGCAGGCGAAGCCGAACATCATGCCCTGATCGCCCGCGCCCTGCTGACCCCTGTACTCGTCCAGGCCCGTCCCGGAAACCCCCTGGCTTATGTCGGGAGACTGGCTATGTATCATGTCCAAAACGGCCATCGACTGAAAATCGAGGCCGTAATCCGGATTCGTGTAGCCGATAGACTTCGCCACCTCCCGCACGACTTGCTGAAAATCGACAAAGGTCTTTGTCGTAATCTCGCCGCCGATCAGCACGAGCGATGTGGACGCGAAGGTTTCGCAGGCGACGCGGCTCTCCGGATCGTCCCGCAGGCAGGCATCCAGTATAGCGTCAGAAACCTGATCACACAGCTTGTCGGGGTGTCCCTCCCCGACCGACTCGGATGTAAAAAAATACCGTCTTTTATCCATAACAAAACAACTCCTGAAATATTTTTCGCGGCGGAAAAAACGCCACCCTTATACTAAAATATTAAAACTTTTCCCAGGAAGCGCGCTTCCCGCAAAAATCGGTTAAATACCAGTTGAATTGTAGGAAATATTGACACTGCCGTCAAGCGGGCGCGCTGCCTCATCAAAAATGTTACCGAAAAGAGCCCGCTCCTCAAATTGAAAATGTTACCCAAATTATACTGAGGACTGTACCTTACCCCATCTGGTAGACAGAAAGATAAGCGTGAAATACAACAGAAGAGGAGAATAAAGATGGGAACGAAAGACAAAGAACGGCGGGTGTACACCCGGGAATTCAATGCGGAAGCGCCGGCGGAGAAAAGCGAGAAGCCGATAGGCCGGATTGCGGCGGATTTAGGCATCAACGAGAACATGCCGCGCCGGTGGACGCGGGAGGCACGGGATTCGGGAGGCACAGGCCTGCCGCCTTTAAGCGGACACGGGCGGCCGCGGGATGAGGAACCATCCCGCCTGCGGAAGGAAGTGAAGGCGCCGCGGGAGGCGGTGCGAAGCTCCGCTTCGCTGGAAATCCTAAAAAAAGCGGCCAAACTTCAGTTCGCGTCATCTTCGCGCAGACAGAGCCCGCTGACGGTGGCCCGGTTAATGCGGGAAAACGGCTTAAACGCCCGGCAGAGACGGAAATTCATCCCCGCCACCAATTCAAACCACGGGCTCCCGGTTTGCTAAAACCTGCCGGACCGTGAGTTTCATGCCGAAGGGAGCGGGGAGAAATGGGTCTCTGACATTACCTACCTGCTTGCCACGGTGGGCTGGGTGTATCTCTCGGTGGTTCTTGACCTGTATGACCGGAAGGTCATCGGCCGGGCACTCAGCGCCGCTATTTCCCTGTGGTTTAGCCCCTCAAAATTTTCCGCCTTGTCGAGCGCCGCGTTTATCGCGCCGTCATCCGCCTGTTTTGCCGTTTCCGGCAAATTCTCGATATACTCCCTGTCGATAA
>JAISLM010000100.1 GCA_031290855.1 Spirochaetaceae bacterium | reverse complement strand
TCCTCCATTGGTGTCCCCGTTATAGTTTGCCCTAAAATTTTCAATTTGTGACAAGGTCTCTTGAGCCTGTCCCAAAACTAATTGAATGTGCGCTAACGCGCATGGTTTTGGGACAGGCTCTATAGATTAATTTTTCAATGAGGTATCGTGGAGGCTTGACAGATTTATTTTACAAAACTAAAATAATATACCTAGTGTTACTAGGAAAGGCCGGTAGATGCCGGTCTGCCAAAAACTGCGGAATGTTGAGAATTCCGCTGTTTCAAGGGGGCTTTTATGGCAAGAGCAGAAAAAATCACGGATTTGATTGGGAAAACACCCTTAGTCAAAATTAACAAACTGAACGACGGCGGGGCCGATATTTACGTCAAACTGGAATATTTTAACCCGCTGCACAGCGTAAAGGACCGCATAGCGCTTGCGATGATCGAGGCGGCGGAAAAAGCGGGACGACTCTCGAAAGAAAGCACGATCATAGAGCCGACTAGCGGCAATACGGGTATAGGCCTGGCCTTTGTAGCCGCCGTCAAGGGCTACAAGCTGATTCTGACGATGCCGGAAACTATGAGCATAGAGCGCCGGAAGCTGCTGAAGGCGCTGGGGGCAAAGCTCGAACTGACGGAGGGCGCGAAAGGTATGAAGGGCGCTATCGCCAAGGCGGAAGAGATCGCGGCTGCTACGCCGAATTCGTTTATTCCGCAGCAGTTCGACAATGCCGCCAATCCCGAAATCCATGAAAAGACGACCGGGCCGGAGATCTGGGAGGATACCGACGGCAAGGTAGACATCCTGATAGGCGGCGTGGGTACTGGCGGTACGGTTACCGGCGCGGGCAGGTTCCTTAAATCGAAGAAACCGTCCGTCAAGGTGATCGCCGTCGAGCCGGCAAGTTCGCCCGTCCTGTCGGGCGGCGCTCCCGGCCCGCACAAGATTCAGGGTATCGGCGCGGGTTTTGTTCCGAAGGTGTTCGACAAGAACGTGATTGACGAGATCTACCAGACCGACGACGTTAAGGCCGCTTCGGCGGCGCGCCGCGCCGCCAAGGAAGAGGGGATTCTGGGTGGCATCTCGTCCGGCTCCGCGCTTGAGGCCGCCCTTACCGTATCTAAACGTCCCGAAAACAAGGGCAAAACCATCGTCGCCGTGCTGCCGGACACCGGCGAGCGCTACCTTTCCACCTGGCTCTGGGAAGAGTAAGCCTTCCCCGCCCGCCGGATTTACCTGCGGGCGGTTTTGTGTCCGGAACACCCGCCGTCTGACCGGCGGGTGTTTTCACCTGATTCACGAAACTTATAAAATCCGCTATGATCCACTCATAGTATGGCTTACATAAAAAGTATTTTTGAAAAGAATTTCCTTGAATACGCCTCTTATGTGATCAAAGACCGCGCCATCCCGGAACTTGACGACGGACTCAAGCCGGTGCAGCGCCGCATACTGCATTCGCTGTTCGAGATGGACGACGGAAAGTACCACAAGGTCGCCAACGTCGTGGGACACTGCATGAAGTACCATCCGCACGGGGACGCTTCGATAGGGGACGCGCTTGTCGTGCTCGCTAACAAGGAATTCTTCATCGACAGGCAGGGAAACTTCGGGAACATCCTGACGGGCGACCGCGCTTCCGCCGCGCGTTACATAGAATGCAGGTCGACACCGCTCGCGAAAGACGTTTTTTACAACCCGAAACTTACGGACTACATTGAATCTTACGACGGGCGCAACAGGGAACCGCTCGTTTTTCCCGCGAAAATCCCCGTGATTCTCGTGATAGGCGCGGAAGGAATAGCCGTCGGAATGTCGACAAAGATTCTGCCGCACAACATCCTCGAAACGCTTGAAGCGGAAAAGGCCTGCCTTGCCGGAAAGAAATTCGAACTGTTCCCCGACTTCCCCGGCGGCGGTCTTGTAGACGTTTCGGATTACCGCGACGGCTGCGGCAAGGTGCTTGTCCGGGCAAAACTGGATACGAGCGACCCCAAGCGGATCGTTATACGGGAACTGCCCTTCGGTTCGACTACGGAAAGCATGATAGCAAGCATAGAGAACGCGGCCAAGGCGGGACGGGTAAAGGTTCAATCGATCAACGATTATACGACCGAAAACGTCGAGATCGAGATAAAACTCCCGCGCGGCGTATACGCCGAAGAAACGGTAGACGCGCTGTTCGCGTTTACCGAATGCGAAGAGGCCGTCTCCGTCAACATGCTCCTTATAAAGGACGAGTTCCCGGAAGTGATGACGGTGAGCGATGTCGTGCGCTACCACGCGAAGCGGCTTGTCGAAATCCTGATTAAAGAACTGGAGATAGAAAAAAAGGAACTGGAAGACAAACTCCACCTGCGCACCCTGGAGCGGATCTTTGTCGAGGAACGGATCTACAAAGCTATCGAAAGCAAAAAAACCGCCGAAACGGTGCGGAAGGCCGTGCTGTCCGGCTTTGTTCCGTTTGAGAAAGAGATCGGCCCGCGCGGCGTCTCGGACGACGACGTAGAGCATCTTTTAAAAATACCGATACGCCGGATCTCCCTCTACGACATAGAGCGGGCGCGTAACGAAATGGACGAGATAAAGGCGCGGATAAAGGTGATAAACGCCAACCTCAAAAACAGCACCGCCTACGCCGTCTCGTTCCTTGACGGCGTTATCGCGAAGATAAAATCAAACACGGAACTCGGACGCGGGGAACGGAAAACAAAAGTCGGGAAATTCGAAAAAGTCGACATAAAAGAAGTTGTAAAAAAAGAACTCGTTCTTAAATACGACAGGGAAAGCGGCTACCTTGGAACGGCGGTAAACGGAGAGGTCATAGCCGGGGCCTCGCAGTTCGACCGCGTCCTTGTCGTCCGGCAAAACGGTTCTTGGACGGTGCAGGACATACAGGAAAAAGTTTTTGCGGGCGAAAAAGCCTGGTGGATAGGAATCGCGGACAAGGACACGGTAAACGCGCTTGTCTTTACTATCGTGTACAGGGAAAAAGAGTCGGGCCTCGCGTTTATAAAACGCTGCGCGATCGAAGGCTGGATAATGAACAAGGAATATTCGCTTGTGCCGGAAAATACGGACGTGCTGCACATCGACACCCGCGAAAAGTTCGCTTTCAGCCTGCACTATGTCCCGAAACCGCGCCTGAAAGTTTTACGCGAAGAATTCAAGTCCCAGGCCTTCACGGTAAAAGGAATAAAATCAGGCGGCGCGCGCCTGTCCAACAAAGCCGTCAAAAGGATAGAAGTAAAAAAATGACGCCCGATATTTTCGTACTGTTCGGCTCGCCCCGCCGTAACGGCTATACGGCCCGGATGCTGGAATGTTTCTTTGAATGCTGGGACGGCGCGGGCCTCAGGCGGAGCACCGTGATCTTCAACGCTTACGAGGCCGCGATAAAGCCCTGTATCCACTGCGGCCATTGCAGGAAGGTACGCGGATGCATCTACGATGACTTCGCTCCCGCCGGGCGGGGGATCGAAACGGCCGACATCCTGATAGTGGCGTCCCCCGTTTACGGGCTTGGGTTTCCCGCCCCGTTAAAGGCCGTGTTTGACCGTACGCAGCAGTATTTTGAGGCGAAACATTCGCTTGGAATAGAACGCCCCGTCCGGAAACACAAAACGGCGCTGTTTTTCGCTTCCCACGGCTCGGCGGACGGAAGCGGCGTCGCGATGATGAAAAAGCAGCTTGCCCTCGAATTTAAACTGCTCAACGCGGAACTCGCGCGTACCGTGACTTTTCCGAACACGGACAGGATCGCTTTCGACAAAACCCTCGTCGCCCCCAAAATGAAACGCGCCGTCCGCCTTGTCAGCGAGTTTAGTATGCGCGGGTAGATTCGGTATGATCGGCGGGGTCTAAACTCAGTCTTTAGGCGCTTAAGCCCTGTAACATCAAAGAAAGGTGGAGGTTCATTTGTTGGCGGATACCGGGGCACGGCGCATTTTTTCGCGGACGATCCTGGAGGCCGCGTCCGCAAGGCGGGCGCGGGGGAGGCTTCCGTCCGACAGCGCGGCGAGAATCGCGGCGTGGACGCTTACAAGGTTGCGCGGCCAGGCCATCACCATGTCCACGCCGGCGGCTAGGGATGCCACGGACGCCTCCGCCGTGCCGTAGCCGCCCGAAACCGCGCCCATAGAAAAATCGTCCGCCAGGATTATCCCGCCAAAGCCCAGTTCACCGCGCAGTTTTTGCCGTATCACGGTCTCCGAAAGGCTCGCGCTTCGCGCTTCGTCCCATGCCGGGACAACGACGTGCGAGACCATCACTGCGGAGGGCGGCGGCCCGCCCACCGCCGAAACCAGCACGGCAAATGGGGTAACGGCCTGTCGCAGGGCCTCCCCGCCGCCCGCCATCACCGGGGTTTCCTCGTGCGGGTCCGTGCCGGCGTTTCCGGGGAAGTGCTTCAGCACGCAGGCTATGCCGGCGGCCTTCATGCCGCGCATTAAGGCCGCCGCCGCCGCCGTCGTGAATCCCGCGTCAGGACCGTAGGAGCGCGTACCGAGGAAACTCCTGTTTCCGTCCGTCAGAAGTTCGGCAAGCGGCGCCAGGTTCATCGTTATGCCGAGAGCGGCGAGTTCCCCCGCAGCCCCCGCCGCGTCGGACTCTACCGCAAGAAGCGCCGCGTCCCGCCCGTCCCGGCCGGCCAACTCAAAGTAGGAAAGCGGCGCGGGGAGGCGGCGGACGCCGGCGGTGAAACGGTGCACCTCGCCGCCCTCGTGGTCAACGGCTATGAAGGGCTCTATCCTAAGGCCCGCCTCCCCAAGCGGGAAGCCGGTTTCCGCGCAAAGCTCCGCCGTCATCCGCCGTATCGACAGGGCGTCCGTATCGAGGTTCTTCCTGAACAGCATCACCGCGCCTGCCGGTACGCGGCGCAGGCGTTCCTTCTCGCCCTTGTCCAGCGGGCCGGAGGCGTCAACGCCGGTCATTATCACCTGCGCCGCCACCTGCCCGTCCGTCATCAGGCCGACGAGCGCCGCCGCTTCCTCCAGCAACAGCGCTTCCGCGTCCGGCGCGGCGCTTTCCTTCGGAGCGTCCGGCCCGTTAGCGGAGGCTTCGGAAGAGGTTTTTGTACAGGATGTAGACAGGAAAAATGCGATCAGAACAAAGGCTAGCCTGACGCTCAAACCCGGTATTAGGGGACCTAAAAAAACGCGACCCTGCGCAAAGCGCGGGGCCGCGCCCGTATCGCACAGAAAACCAACGGTCATGCCTTGTCAGCCAAGCCTTTCAATCAGGGTCCCGATCAGAACGACGACTATAACTAAGACGGTAAGGCCCAGGCTTACTACAGTAATGACGCCTGAAAACTTCCAGTACGACCTGTTGTTTCGCAGCGCATCTTCCAATGCGTCCCCGCCGCCGCCCGCCTTTAGCGCGCAAAGCTTTGAGCCCGCGCGAAAAAGAAACCTTGCCGGGAAAAAACAGACCACGGCAAGCACGATGTATATAAGGCCCGGCAGACGTTCCATGTTGAAGATCATCACGAGGCCCGCGATCAGCATCACGCCGCAGGCGGCAAAGGTGACGATCCCTATCAGCCTCATCCACGGGCCCGAAGCCGCAAGGTCGGCAAACGCCGTCCCCGTCAGCACGGGGAGATTGTCCCCCCGTGCTTCGGACGGGGCCGCTTCCGGCTCCATTGTGTCTTCCGTGTCCATCATTTGCACCTTGCCAGCGTGACGGCGGCGGTTACTACGATGTCATCGACTGAGCAACCGCGCGAAAGATCGCTTATCGGTTTGGCAAAGCCTTGCAGGAAGGGGCCGAAGGCGTCGGCCTTGCCGAGCCTCTGCACGAGCTTGTAGCCTATGTTTCCCGCGCCAAGGTCGGGGAATACGAGCGTGTTCACCTTGCCGCGTACCGGGCTGCCGGGAGCTTTTTTGTCCGTTACGGACGGCACGAGCGCCGCGTCCGCCTGTAGCTCGCCGTCAAACACGAAGTCAGGCTTCTTGCCTTTCAGTATCTCCGTGGCCTGCTGTACTTTCGTAACGTTGGCGTGCGATGCCGACCCTTTCGTCGAGAACGACATCAACGCTACAACCGGCTCCGCGTCAAGGAATTCGCGGCAGGACTGGGCGGCGCTTTCCGCGATGTCCGATAACTGCTCCGCGGTCGGGTCGGGCAGCACGGCGCAGTCCGAGAAGATCAGGCCGCCTTCCGCCCCCCAGCTTTTGTCCGGCACCGTCATCACAAAACACGAAGACGCCGTTTTAGATCCTTTCTGTGTGCCGATTATCGCAAGGCCGGCCCGCAGCACGTCGGCGGTGGAGCTTTCCGCTCCGGCAACCATCGCGTCCGCGTCCCCAAGCCTGACCATCATCGCGCCCCAGCGCAGAAAGTGCTGTATCTCGGCCTTGGCCTTTTCTTCCGTGACAGGTTTGTCGACGGGTTTGCCCTTAGCCCTGTTCGCTTCCTCTTTCGCGTGAAGTATGTCGTAGTAGGCTTTCGCGTATTTGCCAAGTTCCGGCGAGGAGGCGGGATCGACTATCTTTATGCCGTCCAGCTTTACGCTTTCCTTTTTCGCGACGCCTTCTATCGCGTCCTTCGCGCCTACCAGCGTAACCTCCGACGCCAGTTTGCCGTCAACCAAAAGGCGGGCGGCTTTAACCGTGCGCGGCTCGTGCCCTTCCGCCAAAACCAGCTTCTTTTGCAGCTTAAGCGCCTTTTCCTTCATCTTTTGAACAAAATCCATACTATCCCCCAAAATGATTTTTCCCTCCCTTTACCCGCCTGTTTATGGACGGCTAAATTATCATAATACCTGCCGCATCAAAAAACAAGCCGCCAGCGGGCTTCCTCCATTGCGTTCAGCGTGAAGGGGGCGATCGAATTACGTGAGGGCGGTCGCCTAAGCCGGGCGGAAGCCAGCGAAGGCCTGGTCCAGGTCGGCGACGAGGTCGTCGGGGTCTTCTATGCCCACGGAAAGGCGGAGCAGCCTGTCGTTTACGCCGGCGGCAAGGCGCATCGCCTCCGGTATCGCGCCGTGCGTCTGGACGACGGGGTACGTGATAAGGCTGTCCGTGCCGCCCAGACTCTCCGCAAACATCACGAGTGAAACCTTCTTCAATATGTGCGGAATATGGGCCGCGTCTTTCATGTAAAAGGAGATCATCCCGCCCGCCCCGCGTGACTGTCTTTGCGAAAGCGCGTACCCGGGGTGATCGGCAAAGCCTATCCAAAAAACCTTTTCGACGGCGGGATGCCGGCGGAGCCAGAACGCTGCCACTTCCGCGTTGGCGGTCGCCTTGTCCATCCGCAGGGCAAGCGTCTTAAGGCCCCTCAGCGTAAGCCACCCGTCAAACGGCGCCAGGGCCGCCCCTTCGCTCATCTGGGCGTCCCGCAGACGCGGTTCCGCCTCGTCCGAGGAATGGACAATGAAGCCCGAAAGCGCGTCATGGTGTCCGGCAAGGTACTTTGTTCCGCTGTGAATCACAAAATCCGCGCCAAAATCAAGCGGATTCTGGTACCAGGGCGTGAGGAAGGTGTTGTCGACTATCAGATAACCGCCCTTCCCGTGGATGAAGTCGGCACAACGGCGTATATCCGTCACCTTCATCATCGGGTTGGACGGCGTTTCGATGAAAAGGGCCTTCGTCCGCGGGGAATAGTTCTTTTCCACCTGCTCAAAATCGCTCGTATCGACCCACGAGAACGAAAAACCGTACTTCGCGTAGTAGGCGCTGAAGAGCCGGTACGTGCCGCCGTACAGATCGGCGGAAACGATCATGTTGTCGCCCGGCTGGAACAGCTTGACGAGGGCGGATATGGCCCCCATGCCGCTGGAAAACGCAAGGCAGTAGCCGCCGTGTTCCGCCAGCGCGAGCCGCTTCTCCAGCACGGAGCGCGTCGGGTTCAGGGCGCGCGAATAGTCGTAGCCGGTCGACTCCCCCAGCGCCGGATGCCTGAACGTGGCGCTCTGGTAGATCGGTGTGCTGACCGCGCCGGTAATCGGATCGAAGGAAGCGCCCCCGTGTAAAAGTATAGTTTCCTGTTTCATGTTTTCCTCATTTTGAACTTATGAGAGGGCCGCGTAGAAATCCTCGATCAGATCGTCCGCGTCCTCCAGTCCCGCCGAAATCCGTATCAGCGTCCCGCTTATGCCGAGCCTGTCCCTCTCGGCGGGAGGTATCGCGGCGTGGCTCATCCGCACCGGGTACGAAGCTATCGTTTCCACGCCGCCCAGACTAACGGCCGGCGCGGCCAGCCGCGTCCGCCCCAGGAAGGCGAAAGCCTGCTCCGTGGTCCGCGTCTTGAACGACAGCACCGCGCCCGGCCCCTCCGCCTGCGCCGCGTGCAATTCCGCCCCCGTATGCCCCGGAAGGCCCGGATAGTAGACCGTCTCGACATTCCTGTGCCGCGAAAGCGCGTCGGCAAGGCGGGACGCCGTAGCCTGCTGGGTCTCGACCCTCACCTTCAGCGTCTTGATCCCCCGCGCCACAAGGAAACTGTCCCAGGGGCCCAGCACCGCGCCGAAAGTATTCTGAACGGCATAGACGCGCTTTCCCAACTCGCGGGTTTTCGTTACCGCGATACCGGCCAGCACGTCGCTGTGGCCGCCCAAAAACTTTGTCGCCGAATGGACAACGATGTCCGCGCCGGCTTCCAGCGGGCGCTGCAGCAGCGGCGTCATGAACGTGTTGTCAACTATCGTGATCAGCCCTGCCTCCCGCGCCGCCGCACAGGAAGCGCGTATGTCCGTTATCTTCAAAAGCGGGTTGGACGGAGTTTCGATAAAGAGCGCCTTCGTCTCCGGCCTTATCGCGGCGCGGACGGTCTCCGGGCTTACCCGACCAAGCGCGGTATGCTGCAGAGCCCAGCGCTTGAACCAGGTGTTGAGCAGCCGGTAAGAGCCGCCGTAAATGTCCTCCGCCGTGATCACATGGTCGCCCGCCTGAAAGATGCCCAGCACCGACGCTATCGCCGCAACCCCGCTTGAAAAAGCGTAGCCGCCATCCCCCCCTTCCAGAAGCGCGACCGCATCCTCCAGCGCCTTCCGGGTGGGGTTGCCGGAACGGGCGTAGTCGTACTCCAGCCGTCCGGCGGGCGCCGTTCCGTCCCCCCTGAAATCGGGGCCGCGGTCAAATGTCGAAGTCTGATAGACCGGCGTCCCCAGCGCCCCCGTCGCGCCGTCCGTCTCGTGGCCGTTATGTATCAGCAATGTCGCAAGTTTCATGCTTTTTTGAGGGTACACGCGCTCGGAACTTTTGTCCAGCGCTACTGTTTATTGACCTTGGAGATTATTATCCTTACAATGAAATAAAACCCACTTCATTTTAATTATCGAGGAATAATAATGGCTGACAGAAAAATGGTAATGATAGACGGAAACACGGCGGCGGGGCAAATTGCGCACGCCTTGAGCGAGGTTATCGCGATATATCCGATCACGCCGTCTAGCCCTATGGGGGAGCTTGCCGACGAGCTTTCCGCGCAGGGTAAACGGAATCTGTGGGGAACGATCCCCCAGGTTTATGAGATGCAGAGCGAGGCGGGAGCCGCGGGCGCGGTTCACGGAGCCTTGACGACGGGGGCGCTGTCCTCCACGTTTACCGCCTCCCAGGGGCTGCTCCTGATGATACCGAATATGTACAAGATCGCGGGAGAACTCACCTCCACCGTGTTCCATATCGCGGCGCGCGCGCTTGCCGCCTCCAGCCTCTCGATATTCGGAGACCACCAGGACGTAATGGCCTGTAGGCAGACGGGCTGGGCCATGCTTTCTTCGAACAGCGTCCAGGAGGTGATGGACCTGGCCGTGATAGCCCACGCGTCCACGCTGCGCGCCCGCGTCCCCTTCCTCCACTTCTTTGACGGCTTCCGCACGTCGCACGAACTCCAGAAGATCGAAGAAGTCGGCTTCGACGTGCTGCGGGGGATGATAGACGACGAGCTTGTACGGGAACACCGGCTGCGCGGCCTCACACCGGAAAGGCCGGCGGTACGCGGCACGGCGCAGAACCCGGACGTGTACTTCCAGGGGCGGGAAGGAGTCAACAGTTACTACCTGAAGACGCCGGAAATCGTCCAGAGGGAGATGGACAAGTTCGCGAAGCTCACGGGGAGGGCCTACCACCTGTTTGACTATTTCGGCGCGAAGGACGCGGAACGGGTGATCGTGATAATGGGTTCCGGCGCGGAAACCTGTGAGGAGACCGTAGAGTTCATGGAAGGAAAGGGCGAGAAGGTCGGCGTACTGAAGGTGCGCCTATACCGCCCATTTGACGCGGGCCTTTTCGTGAAGGCGCTGCCGGCGACCGTGAAGGCGATAGCGGTGCTTGACCGCACGAAGGAGCCGGGTTCGCTCGGCGAACCGCTGTACGAGGACGTCGTTACGGCCTGCCGTGTGCAGTGCGGCGAGGCGCCGTGGAAGGCGGAATGTCCTGGGATAGTGAACGGGCGCTACGGGCTAGGTTCCAAGGAATTTACGCCGGCTATGGTCAGGGCGGTTTTCGACAACCTGGCCGGCAAGAGGAAACGGAACTTCGTCGTCGGCATAAAGGACGACGTACTGGGAGAGAGCCTGGACTACGACGAGAACTTCACGCTGGAAGAAGAGGGGATGAACGAGGCTATGTTCTACGGACTCGGCAGCGACGGTACGGTCGGCGCTAACAAAAACTCAATAAAGATAATCGGGGACGCGAAACCCGAACTCAACGCGCAGGCCTACTTCTCTTACGACTCGAAGAAGTCAGGCGGCTTCACCGTCTCGCACCTCCGCTTCGGGAAAAAGGCGATCCGCCGTCCCTACCTCGTCACCAAGGCAGACTTTCTGGCCTGCCACAAGTTCAGCTATATGGAAACCTTTGATATGCTCGCCAACGCGAAAGACGGAGGCACCTTCCTCCTTAACAGCCCCTTCCCGGCTTCTGAAATATGGAGGCGGATACCGGTCGAGGCGCAGAAGCGCATCATCGAAAAGAAGCTCCGCTTCTACGTGATCAACGCGGCGGAGATCGCCCGTTCCACCGGCATGGGCAACCGCATCAACACGGTTATGCAGGCCGCCTACTTCAAGATTTCAGGCGTTTTGGGCGAGAGTGAGGCCGTTAAGTACATGAAGAAGTTCATCGAAAAGAGCTACGGCAAGAAGGGCAAGGACGTAGTCGAGAGTAACTACAAGACCGTTGACGCCGCCTTGAGCGCCGTCGAGGAGGTTAAGTACCCGTCCGCGACCGAAGGGAACATCCACATGAAAAAGCCCTTCGCCACGGCGGGCGACGCATGGATACGGGAAACCCTCGGCGCGATGTCCGTGCAGGAAGGCGATAAGCTGCCCGTATCGAAGATACCGGAGGACGGCACCTTCCCGACCGCGACGACCCAGTACGAGAAACGCGCCGTGGCCGAGCGCGTCCCCTGTTGGAACCCCGACATCTGTATCCAGTGCGGTACCTGCTCGGTGGTCTGTTCACACGCCTGTATCCGTATGAAGAACCTTTCCGACTCCGAGCTTGCCAAAGCCCCCGCCGGCTTCAAGGCCGCCGCGATAAAACCGAAGCCTGTCGAAGGCAAGAATGTCTCCCTCGTGATTTCGGCGGAAGACTGTATGGAGTGCGGTGTCTGCCTAAACGCCTGCCCGGTCTCTCGCGACCCCTCCCGGCCCCGTGCGCTGAGCTGGAAGTCCTACGCGGACGACGCGGCCTACCACGAGGAGCAGGTGAAGGTCTGGGATTACTTCCAGAGCCTCCCCGAAGTTCCCGCCGAAGAACTCAACCTCGGCACGGTAAAAGGACTCGCGTTCAAGCGGCCCCTGTTCGAGTTCTCAGGCGCTTGCGGCGGCTGCGGCGAGACCCCTTACGTGAAGATACTCTCCCAGCTTTTTGGCGACCGTGCGATCATCGCCAACGCGACAGGCTGTTCATCAATCTACGGCGGCAACCTGCCGACCACGCCCTACGCGAAACGCGCCGACGGACGCGGGCCCGCCTGGTCCAACAGCCTCTTTGAGGACGCCGCCGAGTTCGGCCTGGGTATGCGGCTAACCAGCGACAAGCTCGCCGAATACGCCCGCGAGGTGGCCGTCTCTGCAAAAGAGGCGGGCATCGCGGTGGCGGCTATCGACAAGGTGCTGGGCGCAAAGGCGGATGATGACAGCGAAATCGAAGCGCAGAGGCGGAACGTAGAGGCTTTGCGGGCGGCGCTTTCCAAAGAAACGAAGCCGCTTGCAAAAGAGCTTCTCTCCCTCTCCGACCATTTCATCAAGCGCTCCGTCTGGGTGTTGGGCGGCGACGGCTGGGCCTACGACATAGGCTACGGCGGCCTTGACCACGTACTCGCGTCCGGGCGGAACGTGAACATCCTCGTGATGGACACCGAGGTCTACTCGAACACGGGCGGGCAGATGTCCAAGGCTACCCCGATAGGCGCTATCGCCAAATTCGCCGCCGCAGGCAAAGAAAACACAAAGAAGGACCTGGGCGCAATGGCGATGAGCTACGGCTATGTGTACGTGGCCCGAGTCAGCCTGGGCGCGGACGTGCGGCAGACGATACGTGCCTTCCGCGAGGCGGAGGCATACAGCGGAACCTCGATCATAATCGCTTACTCCCACTGCATCAATCACGGCATCGATATGTCGAAGGGGCTCGAACAGCAGAAAGCCGCCGTCACGAGCGGGCTCTGGCCGCTCTACCGCTACGACCCGTCACTGAAGGCCGAGGGCAAGAACCCGTTCCAGCTTGACTCGAAAGAGCCTTCCACCCCGCTTGAAGACTTCATGTACAAGGAAGTCCGTTTCAAGAGCCTGAAAGCCGCGAGCGCCGACCGCGCCGACGCGCTGATGGCCAAGGCGAAAGCCCAGGTAGACCGCGTCTGGAAGGAGTACAAGTACCTTTCCGACCGCCCCTTCTAGGGCCGCCGGCGGCCCCAGAAGGCATCCAAAGTGAACGTGGCGGCGGGTACGAGAAGGCCGCCGCCACTCCGCTCCGGGGGGACGAACATCCACGCTATACGCATTTCCTAATCGCTATTTGCCTGACCCAGGTTTGTCTTACTGCCCGGTATTCGTGCCGCTCTCTTCGTCCCCGGGAGCATAGTTTCCCGGTGACTTGGATTCCACAAATGTATAAGCGCCGGTAAAGCCGGGTACACGGCTGTGGGGACGCCGTACTTACTACGATAACGCTAAAGGTCTGACGGGTCGCGGCGTCACCGCCGCCGGGGATGATCGTGATGGAATTGTCCCAGGCGGCCTGCGTCCCGTCAATGAAAACTGTGGAATCGTCCCTGCGATAGGGTACGGAAGCGGGCGTTAAGCTTGGCATCGGCGATCAGCGCCCCTAAAGCAAACGCCGCGCGCTTGCACGGCGGGGGCCAGGTGAGTTTCCGCGTAGCGGCTTCAGCGTCTTTTTTCCCTCCCCTCTGAGGCTTTGTCCGGAAAATACCCTAAACCCGCTTGCGCGGTTTTTGGATACGGCGGCGAAGACTACGGAGGCAAGCAGCACCAGCCCTTTTACGGCGTGTTGCCAGTTTGAATCTATGCCTGTTATCGACATGCCGTTGTTCAGCACACCCATGAAGATCGCGTCAAGCGCGTAGTCGGTACCGGCGGACGGCATCGCGTAATTGAAGCGGACAACGCACATCCGCGCGGCCACGCCGGACAGGCAACCCACGTTGGCGCAGGCAAAGAAAAGTATCCTGTTCGTGTTCCCCCGCCGCTCATCTTGGCCGCCTTTTCGCTACCGCCGAGCGCGTAAAGGCAGCGCCCCGGAACGGTATTCGACGTAAAGTGACTGTATAAGAGGAGCATCACCACGATTATGATAAGGACGACCGGCACACCTAAGACGACGAACCCCCGGCACAGCCTGAGCCGTGTTTCATAATCCGGTCAAAGGGATGGAGTTAGCCTCTAAATAATAGGGGTCTGTCCGCGGGAGCGTTCCCCGCCGCCATTCAGACTGCGGCGGCCAGCATTGTTCGCATAGGTGTGTTGAAAAGCTCACATCCCGCAGACTTCCGGTAAGCCGACATGAGGAGCCGTACTGTTACGAAAACACCCATGCGTAAAGGCTGGACGGGATAGTGAAACAGGAATACGGGTTTGGCTGCCCGTTTAAGAGCAAGAGGCAGGCGTTTGTAGCGGTTGACGAGGCGGCGTTCCTGTACGGCACGAGGCGGTCCCATCTGTCCCTTAAAATGAAACGCCTGAAAATACGCGCCGCAGGGCCGCGTAAATATCTGTCAACCCATTTCAGGACTTGACAATGAGGAAGGCCGGGAGATGGGATGTGAATTGAGAAAGCCCTCTTCCATCCCTCATTCTTTTTCTTTCATTATTAACTACACATTACTTATTAGGAGAGCGGATGATCGGACTTGACAGGGGGCGGGTGGACGCGGGGCGAAGCGAAATGGACGCGCTTTTCGGGCATCTCAACATATCGCTGTCGTATGTCGCCGACCGCGGGCGGGACGGGACGCTGCTGTCGTTCTCTTACCGCGCATCGCGGGGCGACTACTGTATATATCTGCGGGAAAATATCGACGAGGACCTCCGCGCCGTCTGCGATCTGCGCGAAAAGGGGCGCATCCTGTTCAACCATTTTACCCGTCCGCTCGCGCAGAGGCGGCAGTTCGACGCGCTGTTTCGTGCGAATATGCCGGTCGTTTTCTTCAGGCTGCCGGACGACAAAAACATAAACCAGCGTATCGGGCTGTACTCGACTTATATCTACCGGCGCTTTGCCGGTATCGCGCAGGCGATGGAGGTAAACAGCAAACTCTTCAGGAACGACTGGCCCGCCGTCCGCGCCCTGCTGGAGGAAAACACCAAAAACAGCCCGCGAAGGCAGGAATACCTTTCGTACCCCGAAAACGAGTGGCCGGCGGGCATGGACTGGCTCACGTATATGCTTCTTCTGTGCGCCGACATGCGCCGCTCGCTCGACAGGATCGGCAGCGCCGACGGAGGCGGGATAAAAACGGGCGATATAGGCGCGTACAACGACGAGACGCGGGAGGAGGAGCGGATCAGGGAGGCGTATGAGACGCGCAAGACCCTTGTTGACGGGGACGGGGCGGACGACGAACTCCGTGTACGGCGCGGCAGAACGACGCAGCTTAGCGGAACGGCGGCGCTTCATTCCGTAAGCGAGTGCGACGGCTTCGACCAGTTCGTAAACATCCTGCGCGAGCGCGGGATCACGGACAAGCGCCGCCGGCTCTTCACCGATATGTTCTACAACGCGAACCGCAACAAATTCGGTTTCGACGTTTTGATACCGCGCCGGCGGCGTATCGTCGATAGGTCGCCCGCCGCGCTCTGCATCCTGCTCGACGTATCGGGCAGCGTTCCCGTCGGGTTCCTGAAACGGATCGTGCGTTCGGTGATCCGGGCCGAGGGTTTATTCAACCGGAAAAAAAGCCGTCTCGTCTGCTGGTCCGACAGCCTTTGCTCCGACACCCCGCTGGACAAACTGGAAAAGCTCGCGTCCGGAGGCGGCACGGTTCTGGCCTCCGGCATCGAATACTGCAAGAGGTATCTGGACGAACACGCCTCGTTCTTCATCATCAGCGATTTTCAGGATGACCTGTCAGCCTGGCTGGGCGCGGCGAAGGGGATAAGGGCGCGGAAGACCGCCGTCGGCTACGCGGGCGATGGGCGCCGGGCGAACATTGGCCGGTGGTTCTCCCGCGCCGGTTCCAACGCCGCATCCCACACGCCCGAAGTAACGCTGGCGGAGTTTGCGTCCGTTTTCGACGTGGTACTGATCAATGAAGAACCCAGGAGCAAGCTCCCGGGTATCAAAGATACCTATTTGAAATCTTTGCGTACCAGCGGGGGAACACATACCCCGAACCCACAGTTACCGCGCCAAGGTGCGTGGTATTAAACCAAAAGGGGCTACGCCCCAAATAATGAGGGATGGGGGATGTAAGGCGAGGGGCTGGCGGCTAACACGGAGCCTACAAGGCGTCGGGGTCTGACCCCATCCCGACTTAAATCGTTCTCCGGTAATGATTTAGAACAATTAGTGATGAGTGATGAGGGCTGGCGGCTAACACGGAGCTTACCGGGCGTCGGGGTCTGACCCCATCCCGACTTAAATCGTTATCCGGTAATGGTTTAGAGCAATT
>JAISLM010000099.1 GCA_031290855.1 Spirochaetaceae bacterium | reverse complement strand
ACTTCGCCGGATCGGGCGGTTCGGCTTCTTCCTCCCACCAGGCCCCGGGGTCTCCCCCGGCCCCCTCTTCCGCGCCGCCGGGCAGGGTGCAGGAAAAAAGAAGCGCCGCCGCCGCGAAGGCTAAAAATAACATAACATACCGTGTCATAAAAACTCCTTTAGAATAAAAAAAACTCCTCCCTTCCCGCCGGAACGGAAAGGGGACAGCCTTCTCCCGCCGGGGCGGGAGAAGGGCGCTTAAGCGAGGGCGGGGGCGGGGGCGAACCGCCGCCCGCCGCCCGCAAAAAACACGGCCGCGCCCGCAAGGGCGGCGGCTCCCAGACCGGCAAGCCCGCCCGGTACGCCCGCCGGGAAGCGGGGCAGCGCCGCAGCTTCCGCGCTTTGCAGCGCCGCTACGCAGCTTGCGTGGAAGGGGCAGCCGGGGATATTCGGCAGTTCCCCCACCGCCGCCGCGACAGCCTGAGCCCGGGCCGTGTGGTTTACAGCGAAAAAGACGGCGGTTCCCAGGAGCAGGCAGGGGGCAAGGGTCAGGAGGAGCCTTTTCATTACGCCGCCCCCAGTGCGCTTACGGGGCGGATTTTGTCCGCGTACTGCGACCAGCCTGCGGAAGCGCCGGCCGCGTTCTTGTAGCGGTTTACGCTTGAATCGGGGACGTAGATTTTGAAGCTGCCGGTGAACTGACTGAGCTCTGACGATACTTTGTGAAGTACGGGCGGGACCGGGGCGTACACTACCAGTTTTTTAAGTTTGCCGCCTACGCCCTTAAATGACCACGGAAACTCATCTAGTTCCAACAGGGTTTCCGGCAGGTACACTTCCTTAAGGCCGCCGCAGCCCGCGAAAGAGATCGCCTTGGCCCGGGAACCATAAATATCCGCTTTGGAGAAATCCGCGTATTCAAGAGTCTTTATCCCGGAAAAGCCACTGCTTACGCTGACCGATGCGGGGAGCGTGACCCGCTTTATGCTGGTTCCGTAAAAAGCGGCGCTCCCGATTTCGTCAAGCCCCGCGGGGAGATCGATGCTTTCAAGAGCCGTACCCTGGAAGGCATACGTTCCGATTGTTCTGAGGGTGGAGGGCAGCTTTACGGATTTGAGGTTCTTTGCCCCCGCGAAGGCCGCGTAGTCTATTTTCACCAGTCCTTCGGGCAATTCGATTTCGGTGAGCGCCTCGTTGCCCTGGAAAAGGCTCTCCCCCAGAATCCGCAGGCTGGGCGGGAAGCTGATAGCCGTTACCCGCGAGAAAGGTCCGTCCGCGTAGTAGGCGGGGCCGGAGGGGCTTCCGTGTGTACCCAAGGGCAGCGTATCGCTCCGCAAAACCGAATCCGTGCAGCGGGACAGGTCCAGCGCGATATACTGGTCGTGGGTGTAGCCGGGCACCTTGTCATGGACATAGGTTTCTTCCACGCCAAAAATCCGCGCAGGAAGCTCGCCCCGGCGGGTTGGGTTCCAAAGACGCCGACAGGCTCGATGGACGGTATATTGTCGTTGTAAAAATCCATTCCCTCCAGGGCGATGTAGAGGGGCCTGGCCGGATCCGGCTCGGCGGCCTTTCCGCCTGTCCAGTCAGTGTACGCGGCAAGGCCGGCAAGGCTTTCTTTACCGCTAAACAGGGCGTACACCGTTACCGTGTATTTGCTTGTAGTGCCGTCCGATGCCCGCACCGCGAACGTTTTGGGGCTGGAGAAATCCTGCGTACCGGTAAGCTGCGGCATGATGGCCGCGCCCTCCTCCACTTACCCGCTTACGTCCAGCGCCGCGGGGTCAAAGCCCTCGTAGTAGGGGACGTACACGGTAATTTTGCCGGCGGTTTCCGCCTGAACGCCCGCCACCTTCAAAACGCGAATGCCCGCCGCTGCTCCTGTCCCTGTCGAAGGGCTTACGCCTGTATCACACGAGGCAAACAGCAGAAGCGCCGCAGCAAGTATTGCCGCGCAATACCCGTTTTTTGCGTTAATCTTTTTCATGATTAACCTCCTGAAATAATATTTTATCAAAAAGCCGTTTCCGGCGTTGATAACCGTTATAAAATCTTGATAAAACAGCGTTCCCTATTGGGCTTCGTCTTCGTATCTTATCAAACCGTCCTCCGGCGATTCTGAGTTTACAGAGTCGCTCTGCCAAAGCGTCGTTCCTTTGTAATACAGGACCATACTTTTTTCGTAATACACTGCGGAAGTGTTAATAACAGGATGCTCCGCGATTATAGTGTTTCTTAACTGTTCCGCAACCGCGTCTTCGTTACCGTAAATAATGCCCCCTGTTTTCCTAAAAACACCGGATGCATATACGCCTGCTGTCCCGTGATATTTATAGAGATCATTATATTCATACACGACAACAGCCCTGTTCCCGGCGATGACGCCGCCGCTCATTTCAAACGCGCCGTTGTTGCCGGGGCTGCTGTACACGCCGCAGCCCGGGAAACTCCCTATAATAGTATTTCCTGAAATCTCGCCTCCTTTCATATAAAATTTGCCGCGGCTTTCCAGATTAACGCCGGCCCCCTGTCTGGCGGTATTCCCCGTGAGCTTCGCGCTGCCGTCAAGCTCAAAGATGCCGTTCCTCGCCATCTTTACAAGCGGGGCGTTATTGGGCGTTTCCTGCGTGCCCGCGCCAACAACCGTAAGGGTTCCGGTAAGAATCACGGTGGCTTCGGTCCCCGCCGGCAGGCTGCCCGATCCGCCAACAGTGATTACCGCGCCTATCCGGTTCGCACCCAGTATGAGTCTTTTTCCGCTATTGTTATCGGTTATGGTTATTTTCTTTCCCTGAAAGCCGGTATTCGCTACCGGGTTTATATTTATAAGGTGGCCTGCTTCCGTCAGCGTTATATCGCCGGTTATGGTTATGGTATATTCGTTGTCCGCGTCTTCCGTGTCGGCGGCAATGATTTCAAGCGCCTGGGCCAGCCGCTGTGTGCTGTTGACGTTGGCCAAAAAATATCAACCTTCTTCACGTTTACCGTTATGGACGCGCTCTTGTTGTGTGCCGGATTGCCGGCGTCCACCGCCGTCACGGTAACTATCGCGCTTGCGTTTGCCGTCACGTTCCCGGCGGTAAGCGCGCCTGTGGCGGGGGCCACCGTTACCACGGCGGGATCGCTCGAAGCCCACGAGAAGGTATAGTTGTTTGCATTTATAGGAAAAACGGTGGCGGTAAGCGCTGCCGTATCCTCGGCATCCAGGTCAAGAGACGCGCCCTGCGTAATCGTAACGCTTGTCACGGGAACCGGCGTAAATACCACGTTCACCGCGCAGGCCGCCTGCTTGTTGCCGTCCACGGTTGTTACGGTAACTTCCGCGCTCCGCACTCCCTCGCCGGTTGCCGCGTAATAAGCGGCCTTGTCCGCGGCGGTGATGACGCCAGTTTCCGTATCCAGCGTCACGATGGTCACGCCTTCGTCTATGTACCAGATAACATTTTTATTGGCCGCGTCAGGCGGGGTAAACACGAGTGCCGCGGCAAGGTCGCAGCTCTCGCCCACGTTCAGCGTTATTGAGGAATTACCCCCACCACCACCTTTTTTTTTGATCCTCAAAAGCGAAGGCCGCGCTATATGTGGGGCCGGGGTCAGACCCCATCAGCCGGTTTCCCCTTTGCGAGAGCTTTGCGGTTAAATTCCGGGCAAACGCACAGGCGCCAGGCACTGAATTTGCCTAGTGCCGTCAGAAGCAGATCACGCTATATATGGGGCCGGGGTCAGACCCCGGTAACGGGTGGCAAGAGGGGGCACAGGGGGGGGGGGGCAAATTTCTGATAGGCCGAATGCCGGGTTTGTATTGGGCGCGTCCGGCGCAAGCGCCCCGGCGGGCTATCCGCTCCACTCCCTCACAAACCGCGAAGCGGTTAAACCTTCCGCACCATGAAACGGTTAAACCACTTTCCTGTATCCCAAGAAATAACCGCGCAGCGGTTATTCGCAAAGTCTGGTTTAATACCCCGTCGAACCCCAGGTTCGCGCTTGCCGCACGGAGGCTCATTGCCCGCAAACGTGTTTTAGGCAGTCTCTTTTCGGAATACTTCTGCCGTCCGAGGCATCTTCAAGCGCCTTTAACGTTTCCGTGCCTTGCCGCTCAAATTCGCCTGAAAAATTTTCCGCGTATCCCAATCAGTTCCACCATGATCATCCCGTGGAAAGTTTAAAAATCTCGTACAACAACATACCCACAAAAGTCTCATTGGGGGCTTTCTATCGGTCTCTGTATCAACAGGTACCCGTCGATACAGAGATTCAAAAATTTCCGGTAAATATAGCCGCATACCGTTTGTTTACAGCAGGCCGGCCATTAGGTCAGGCTATAGGCGGCGGACAATGCGGAACCCGTTGGTGCTATAGACAGCATCCGCAGGGTTATGGAACCGGCTGTCCAAAGTATCGCCTTGAAACTCGTAACGGTCATAGCACCCGCCGCGAAGCACTCGCTCGCTTATTGGATCCGGGTTGCCTGTCGGATTCTCCTTGTCCCCGGGGACATAGCTATATTGGTCATAAACATCCCAGCACCACTCCCACAAGTTGCCGCTCATATCATACAGGCCGTACCCGTTAGGCCTTTTCAGCCCCACGTCGTTCACGGAGAGACCGCTGTCTTCGCGGAACCATCCTACCGCAAGCCTCTCGTCGCTGCCTGAGTATCTGAAATTTTCCCCGCCGAGCGCTGCGTACTCCCATTCAGCCTCGGTCGGCAACCGGTATCCGTTCATAAAAAAATTACATTTTACCTCTATCGGGTTACTTGTGGGATCGATAAAGTATACCGGTTTCAGACCATCCGCCACGCTCAGCGCGTTGCAGTAATTTATCGCGTCGTACCATGTAACATTGTATACCGGGCAACTTTCTATTTTCCCGAAAAAGTACGGTATATCCCTTCTTTTGTCCATCAGCGACTGCCACTCCGCCAGCGTTATCTCGTACTTGCTTATCGCGAAGCTGCTTATTTTTATCTGGCCGTCGCTTCTTAAAAACGTGCCGGACGGAATTTTTACCATATCCGGTATTATCGGTGTCGGCGTGGGTGTCGGTGTGGGTGTCGGCGTCGGTGTCGGCGTTGGCGTTGGCGTTGGCGTTGGCGTTGGCGTTGGCGTGGGTGTGGGTGCCGGCGTCGGCGTGGGGGACGCGGCCGCTTTAACGTCCACTATCGCCGTGCCGGAGCGTCCGTCCTGAGTTTTGGCGCGCACCGTCAAACGCCGGGCGCTTTCGTCCGCCGCCACGTTCAGGACGCCTCCGTTAATCGTCGTGCCGGAAAGTTTGCCAAACACCTGCCAGCTTATGTTCCCCGCTATCGCGCTGCCGTCCGCGCCGGCCCGAGCCGCAAAATTTGCCGACTTACCGGTTTCCACGACGGTCGTCTGCGGGGATAAGGATATCCCGTCGTTTGCCGCCACGGGATTTTTCTCGTTGCCAAGCACCGTCACAAGAGCGGTGGCGCTCTTGCCGTCGCTCAGCATCGCCTTTACGGTTAGCGTTTCCGCCTTTTCGTCTACGGCCACGGTCAGCGCCTTGCCGTTGAACGTCGATCCGTCCGTGCTGTCCACGCTCCAGGTTTCGCCGCTTGCCGGCGCTCCGTTCTCCGTTAACCGCGCCTCGAAAATTAGCTTATCGCCAGGCCCCAGCATAGCCGTCCGCGGGCTTACGGTTAAACCGTTTTCCACTAGACCGTCCTCGTTGCCGATTACCCGCACGACCGCCGTGCCGTACTTGTCCTGTTCTCCGTAGACGCCCGCCTTAACGGTCAGGGTTTTCGCCGTCTCGCCCGCATCCACCGTCAAAAGTCCGTTGCCGTCCACCGTCGTGCCGGCGGTACCGCCCGAAACGCTCCAGACAAAGGTTTTAGCGCCGCCTTTGTCCGTTGCCGTAAATTGTCCTTTCATGCCCTTGCCGAGCGCCGTCTGGCCCGGCTCCACCGTTACGCTCTTGCTTACCGGCTTGAGCACAGGCGCTTTCACCGATTCATCGTCCCCGCCGCCGCCGATGTTTTGACAGCCGTAAAAAAAACACGCCGACAAAACAAGTAGCGCCGGCCACGTAAAATACTTAGCCTTCATAACTTCCACCTATAAAACAGTACGCTAAAACCGCATACGCGGTTTTTCGTAAAGGACTCCCCCGGCGGGATGAAATTTCGCCCCGCTCAGGATAATCCGATACATGAGAATTGTTGAAATAATTTTGTTGATATGAATCATTGAAAATTTCATCGAAGGGCCCAAGCGCCCGGTGGCGGCCGGCGTTTCGCCATACGCCAGGCTAGCGGCATACCACGCGGAACCCGTTGTTGCTAATGACCGCGTTCGGCGGGTTACTGTACCGTTTGTCCAAAGTGTCGTCTTGAAAATCGTAACGGTCACAGCAACCGCCGCGAAGCGACCGGGCGTTTACTTTTGAGCCCGGGTCGCCTGTCGGATCCGACTTGTCCCCGGGACTGTAGGCCTCGTAAACATCCCAGCACCACTCCCACAAGTTGCCGCTCATATCATACAGTCCGTACCCGTTGGCCTTTTTCAAGCCCACGGTATTCGCGGTTAAGCCGCTGTCTTCGCGGAACCACCCTGCCTCGATCCTGTCGTCGCTGCCTGAGTATCTGAAATTTTCCCCGCCGCGCGCCGCGTACTCCCATTCCGCCTCGGTCGGCAGTCTGTACCCGTTCTTTGTAAAGTCGCACGTTACGACAGGCTGCCTCCCGGTAACGACGGTGTACGCCGGCTCCAGTCCCTCCCTGGCGCTCCGCACGTTACAGTAATCTATCGCGTCGTACCATGTAACACCGTACACCGGGTAGTAGTCCCCTAACCCTCTGGAGCTTGTCAGGCCACTTTTTTCGCCCATAAGCGACCGCCACTCCGCCTGTGTTATCTCGTACTGGCCAATCTTGAAAGCGCTTACCGTGATCGTGCCGTCGCTCCTTGTAAACGAGCCGGCCGGCACCGGTATCATTGTAGACACGGGAGTAGGCGGGGGCGAGGCCGGTTTTATCTCCACTATCGCCGTTCCGAAACGTCCGTCCTGGGCTTTGGCGCGCACCATCAGACGCCGCGCACTTTCGCGCGATACCACGGTCAGTTTGCCCCCGCTTATCAGCGTATCGGGGACGGCGCCAAACACCCGCCAGTCTACATTCGCCGTTACATTGGGATCGCCCGACGCTTTGTAATCATACGCCTCAAGTTTTACCGGCTTCCCTAATTCCACTACTGTCGTCTGCGGGGATACGTATATCCCGTCGTTTAACAACACGGGCTCGCTCTCGTTATCAAGCACCGTAACAAGCGCGGTACCGTAGCGGCCGTCGGGCAAGGTAGCCGTTACGGTGAGCGTTTTCAAGCTCTCGGCGCCGTCGATATATAAACTTGTCCCGGTAAACGAGGAGTTGTTTCTGCTGTCCGAGATCCAGGTTTCGCCGCTTGCCGGCGCTCCGTTCTCCGTTAAGCGCGCCTCGAAGCTAAGCTTGTCGCCCCGCGCGAGGATGACGGATTGAGGGATCACGGTTAGGCCGTTTCCAGCCGGGGCGTCTTCGTTGCCGATTATCCGCACGACCGCCGTGCCGTACCTGTCCTGTTCTCCGGAAACGGACGCCGTAAGGGTCAGGGTTTTCGCCGTCTCGCCCGCATCCACCGTCAAAACCCCGTTAACATCGACCGTCGTGCCGGCGGCACCGCCCGAAACGCTCCAGTCAAAGGTTTTAGCGCCGCCTTTGTCCGTCGCCTTAAACTGCTGTATCGCGTCCTTGCCGAGTGATATCAGCCCCGGTTCCACACTTACGTCCTTTCCTGCCGGGCTTGCAGGTTTGGCGGGCACGGGCGTTTTAACCGATTCCCCGCCGCCGACGCCGTTTTGACAGGCGCAAAAGACACACGCCAATAAAACAAACAACGCCGGCCTCACAAAATACTTACCTCTCATATAATCCACCTCAAAACGGTATTCTAAAACCGCATACGCGGTTTTCGTAAAGGACTCCTCCGGCAAGGCGAAATTTTGCCCCGCCCAATATCATCCTCTACATGAGAATTGTTGAAATGATTTTTTTGATATGAATTATTGAAATCTTGAGTTTTTCCCAAAACCCGGTTGGGTTTGAGAAAAGCTTCCGAAAAAGCGGTCTAACAGGACTAAGGCCCGCTTTTTCATATAAATCCAAGGTAGCTGGACAAGCAAAGCTTGTCTCCCAAGCAAAGCTTGTCTCCCAAGCAAAGCTTGTCTCCCAAGCAAAACCTGTCTCCCAAAAACTGAAGTTTTGGGAAAGCCTCTATTATCGGAGGCGCCGACCCGTCCGTCGGCCGCCGATGGTTCGCCGGGGATGCCCCGGTATCTCCGCAACGCGACCGGCGCTGCGGGCAAAGCTTAATGCCTTAAGCTTTGCCCGCAGCCATGTTTCAAATATAACAACAATAATGAGCTTTTCCCAAAATCCGGTTGGTTTCGAGAAAAGCTCCCGAAAAAGCGGTCTAACCGGACTAAGGCCCGGCCCGCTTTTCCATATAAATCTGCTGTATGTAATACACCTCCCGCCGCCTGCGGCGGGGTATCTTGTAAGCGTTGTGTTGGTTGGAGCGGAGACTCGATCGGATGTGGAAGTTTATAATATAGCCTGGTTTGAGCCTGTCCCAAAACTAATTGACTGTGCGCTAACGCGCACGGTTTTGGGACAGGCTCTTGCGGTTTTTGAGGCCTTTGGCCTTCCGGCTTTCATCCTTACAAAACCGCGAATTTCAAGGTTGCCGGGCAAGCGAAGCTTGTCTCCCCAAAACTGAAGTTTTGGGAAAGCCCCGTTTAATACCAAATATTTGTAGGCACTGCCTTACGTGGGCCGCGGCAAGAACGAACCGAAGGTTCGGCGGGGTATTAAACCAGGTTTTGCGAATAACCGTTCTTCTGCTATCAAAGAGATTGTAACGCAGTGCCCGCCTAGACGTTAGGCCTGTTTCATAATAACCTAAGGCCATAGGGGTGTTTATGTCCGATATACAGGTGAAAAACAGCGAAAAACTGCAAATGATACGCCATTCGGCGGCTCATATCATGGCGGAAGCCGTTAAGCGGCTCTTTCCGGGGACGAAAACCGCGATAGGGCCGGCGATAGAAAACGGTTTTTACTACGATTTTTTGTTTGAAAAGCCGATTGGCAGCGAGAATCTGCCGGAGATCGAGGCCGAGATGAAGAGGATCATCGATTCCCGCGAAGATTTTGTCCGTGTGGAGCTTGGGCGGGACGAGGCGAAGGCGCGTTTCGCGGACGAGCCGTTCAAGACGGAACTCGTCGACGCGATACCGGAAGGCGAAGCGATCAGCGTGTACGAGCAGAGGGTTTCCGGCGGCAGGACTGTATTCGCCGACCTGTGCCGGGGGCCGCATGTGGCCAACACCCGGGAGATCAACTCCGACGCGTTCAAACTGATGAACATAGCGGGCGCGTACTGGCGGGGGGACGAGAAGCGCGGGATGCTGACCCGCGTCTACGGCACGGCATGGGAAAGCCCTAAAGACCTGAAAGCCTACATCGCTTTCCTTGACGAGGTCGAAAAGCGCGACCACCGTAGGCTTGGCAAGGAACTCGACCTCTTTTCCACGCACGAGGAGGCGGGCGCGGGCCTCATATACTGGCATCCCAACGGCGGCCGTATGCGCGTAGCCGTCGAGGACTTCTGGCGGCGGGAGCATTACCGGAACGGCTACGAGATCCTGTACACGCCGCATATAGGCAAAAGCTGGCTGTGGGAAACCTCTGGGCACCTGGGTTTCTACAAGTCGAATATGTACAGCCCGATGCAGATAGACAATCAGGATTACATTATCAAACCTATGAACTGCCCGTTCCACATCATGATCTATAAGGACAAGGGGCGCAGTTACCGCGACCTGCCGCTCCGCTGGGCGGAACTGGGGACGGTGTACCGCTACGAGCGGAGCGGCGTACTGCACGGCCTTTTGCGGGTGCGCGGCTTTACCCAGGACGACGCGCATATTTTCTGTACGCCGGAACAGATGGAAGACGAAATCGAGGAAACCCTGCGCTTCAGCCTCCACCTGTGGAAGGTTTTCGGATTCAGCGACATAAAGGCCTACCTTGCGACACGTCCGGCGGAGTCTGTCGGCGAACAGTCCCGCTGGGACGCCGCGCTGGAGAGCCTCCGCAAAGCGATTGAAAAACAGGGGCTTCCTTACGAGGTTGACGAGGGCGGCGGTGCGTTCTACGGCCCGAAAATCGACCTAAAAATAAAGGACGCTCTGGGGCGCGAATGGCAGATGACGACGATTCAGTTTGACTTCAACGAGCCGGAACGCTTCGACATGACCTTCATCGACAGCGACGGTCA
The DNA here is from genome assembly GCA_031290855.1 of Spirochaetaceae bacterium. Taxonomy (GTDB): domain Bacteria; phylum Spirochaetota; class Spirochaetia; order Treponematales; family Breznakiellaceae; genus JAIRMY01. The sequence continues at coordinate 15,636 of JAISLM010000099.1, read as the reverse complement.
GAAGAAGCGCCCGTACATGGTTCATCGCGCCCTGCTGGGCTCTCTGGAACGCTTCTTCGGCGTGTTGATAGAACATTTCGGCGGGGCCTTCCCCGTGTGGCTCGCACCGGAACAGGTCGCCGTGATACCGGTTTCCGAAAGCTTCAACGATTACGCGAAAAAGGTGGCGGCGGAACTGAAGGCAAAGGACTTCCGCGTGAGCGACGAGACGGGCGACGGCCGGCTTAACGCCAAGATCCGGGACTGCCAGACCCGCAAAATCCCGTATATGCTTGTCGCCGGGCAAAAAGAGGCCGACGAAGGTACGGTCTCTATACGCCTGAGAGACGGGAGGCAGTTGCCGCCTATGAGACAAGAGGATTTTGCAGCCTATGCCGAAGAAAAGGTCCGCACCCGCTCTCTGGAGCTTTAGCCGCGCGATTTACACGGGAATGCCAAGGCACATCCTGTCAAAATAATTCGGGTCATTCATAAAGCAAACGCCGCGGGCGTTCGATACGCGCCTTGGTTTGCGGGCTTCCCGCGGGGATCGGCGCACGGCCCGGAGCGTCCGCGATATGGCCGAACCGGGTTTTATTCGCAGTGGGGTCTGCTCCCCAGCCGTGTCCCTCCTTATAAGGTTAGGCACAAACCGCATAGCGGTTTGCCGTTGTGGGTTGGGCCTGCGGCACAATCCACACGCGGACGCTTGACGCTGTTTTGTGGCGGGGAGGCGGAGGCGGGAGTTCCCCGGCCTGCGGGGTCAGACCCGTAACCATGCGCCGCCTCGCCGAACGCGCGGCGGCGGGAGGCCCGCCGGCCTGCGGGGTCAGACCCCATAGCGGGAAACGGGCGTCCGGGGCCGCGTTTTTCCTCTTAATACCCCCTTCCCGCCGCCCCGGAGCCCGGTTAAGCGGCATAATCCGCCCGCCGTTCCCGCATAGTCCGCCCGCTCCCCGGCGTGTTTTGGGAGAGGCAATGCCGGCCTCTTTAAGGATAACGGACAGGCCGGTGCCGGTATAGCCGATGTGTATCCGCTCCTGTTCCTCCGGCAATTCCCGGAAGCGCGTGAAGTTCGCCTGGCGGTATGGCCCCTTCTTTTTCATGGATACTGTTTTTCCGTATCGCTTCGTTCGTAGTGTTTGCCGGATGCCTCCCGGCGTTTCCGTGAATGAGCGCCCCGCCGCCTTGTTCCCGTACCGCTTTTTCAGGTGTTTTACCCGCCGGGTACTCACGCCAGGTTTCCTGGCCGCCTGTTTTACCGTGTAGGCCCCGCCTGTTGCCCACTTAATCACCGTCAGACGGGCCGGCTCTTTCGTACTCGTCATGTACTTCATAATCCTGTATTATCCGGGGGGTGAACAGCGAACCGCAGGTTCGCACTCCCTCGTTACTATAGGGGGTGAACTTATCACTTAATCAACGAAACCGGCAATTTTCGCGATTGACAAAATCGCCTTATATTGGCAAGCAACGCAATGAACTGTACGAAAACCCGCTACAAAACGCCCAAAAGACGCGCGTCTTGCAGACGATTCACACACACCCGGCAAAAAACCGCGCTATCCTTTAGAAAGGCGCTTAGGGGGTTTATGGCGGGCGCCGACACAGCTTCCTTAACAACCGGTCTTTTTACCGTTACCACACACTTCCGGCGTCTTTACAGACTGTTTTTCCAGAAAATATCTTTACCGGCAAGAAACGGTCAACGGCGCGGGCGGCGGCCTGAAAGTCGAACCGCCGGGCAGCCTGGGGCTGTTTCCGTTCGCGGGCATAGACTACAGGATAAACCTCGGCGCGTTCCTGGACGGAGATAAGGTTGACGATGCGGGCGATATGTTTAACGCCCTGTACCTGCTTTTTGGCGTCGGGGCGGACTACGATCTAACGACGGCGCTGTATATCCGTGGCGAAATAGTCTTTGGTATCACATTTAAAACAAAAGACGAGGGTGACAGCGACTATATCGATTCCATCTTCAAGGGCAAAGTGCCGACAAAAACTGCCGTAGGCTACAGGTTCTAATTCCGCGCCAGGACGCCGTGCGTCTTGGCTTTCGGAGTTTACGGCTCGCCGCGCCGAAAGCCGTAAACTCCACCCGCCAGCGGCGGTCAGCCGGCTTCTTACACTGCTTCCGCCATGAAAAGGGCGGCGGTTACAGGGGGCAATACTTATCCGCAAAGTTTGGTTTAATACCCTGCCGAACCTTCGGTTCGCGCTTGCCGCGCGGAGGCTCATTAACGTCATTAATTACTACCGGATGTTAAAGTAAAACCTGTTGAGGAAGGCTATGCGGTTTTGGGCGGGTTTGTAGTAGACGCTTTGCGGGTAATCGCGGACAAGGACGGTGTAGGCGTCGAGTGCGCTGCGGATGTCGCGGCTGGGGGAGGCGGCCTCGAAGGCCTGGCCGTACAGCCACCAGGCCTCGTCGCTCAGGGCCGCCTCCAGTCCAAGCCGGTCAAGCAGGGCTATCGCGTCCGGGTACTTTTTGGCCGCGACAGCTTCCCGCGCCTCGCGCAGCAGGTCGGCGGGCGTGGCGGGAAGGCCGGCGGACGGCGGCGGGGCAGGCGTTTCCGCGTCCTCCGCTGAGGGCGGCGCGGAGGACGCGGGCGCTACGGGGAACGGCGCTTCAGCGGAGGGCGGGGCGTCTTTCACGATCACACGGATATATTCGTTTGCGACATTGTCACGCAAGAAATCCTGCCGGTAGAACTTCAGCGTGTATTCGCCTTCCTTTTCGGCGCGGAACACAAAGATCTGCGCGGCGGCGGACACGCGGCGCGAATCGTAATTTATGCCGTTCTTTGAATTTTCCTCGCCGGTATAGACCCAGCCTGTTTCGGCAAACGGAATTTCAAAGTTTTGACGGGGGCTTACGTTGATCGTGCGGCTAAGGGCCGGTTTTACATAGCGTTCCGTTTCTGTCGGAGGATTCCGCGCCGGCAACACGGGCTCCGCCCTGACCGCTTCGGGCGCTTTTTCGGGAACAGGCTGCGATCTTTCCGGCGCTTCGGAGGGCCGCAGCGCAACCGCCGGGGGCGGAGGGGGGGCACTTTCCTCAGTTTCGATCCCCGCCGGCCCGTCCGTTTCGGCCTCCGCCGGCGGTTCCGCTTCCTTGACAGGTTCGCTCGCGGCGGTCTCTGTGGGCTTTTCCACAGGCTCGTCCAAAGCGGCGGTCGCGTCAGCCGCGTCCCCGGCGGGCGGCGCTTGTTCCGGGCCCTCGACGACCTCCGGTTCGTTCAGGTTGTAGACAGGCTCGACCAGATCGACGTCAGCATCTTTGTCTAGCGGTTCCGTCACTTCTTCCGCCCTGACGACGATCTGAGGCGGCTCTTCAGGCTGTTCGGGGGGGCGTTCCTCCTCTGCCGGGGTTTCCACGGCGGTAGCGGTTTTGTTTTTTTCTTCTTTGGGAAGGGTTTTCGGCGCGGGCGGCTCGGTCTTGCACGACCAGAACAGAAGAAGCGCGAGCGCGACGGACAAGGCCGGGGAGGGGGATCGGCTCACGGCAGCGGCTCCAGCAGGCGGTCAATCGAGTCCGATACCTCCTCCCGCCAAAATTCAGCGGAAAACCCGGAAGGCGCCGTCCAGAATTCCGCCGCGTCCTCGACGGACCACGCTTTCTTCTGTTCCTGTTCAAGCATAACGGGCGGCAGAAAGTCCGGTTCTTCAGGTAAAAAAAAATCTTCTGGGGCGATCGGATCGAAACTGAAAACGTTGTCCGCGGCGTTTTTTTTGCCGGCAGCGGCCAGCAGGACCTTCGCGGTTACGGCTATAACGATAGGAACGGCGACGATCAGAACGATGGCGCAGACCACCGGCAAGCGCGTTTTTTTTGGCAGCCGCAATTTTTCCATCGCCTTTAACGGCTTTTCGGCCAGACTGGAAAAAAACCATTTAAGGTTGTAGGCAAGTTCCGTTAATTTCATACCTTACTCAAAATGGCCGTACTTGTATGCTCCCTTTATTTTTACGGCCAGCACGACGCTGAAAGGACGGTTACTTACATCGGCATTGTGGTAATAGTAGGAATTTTGATCGCGAAGACCTACCGCCATCGGGACGGCGACGTATAACTCGATATGTTCGACGGGATCAAACGTTATGCCCGGAACTATCTGCCCCGACTTTTTTTCGAATGCGTACAGCAGGCCAAAAAAGATATGCATCCGCGCAAGGCCGCCCGGTTTAAAGCTGAGGTTCAGGGCGCCGTTAAAACCTTTAAAAAGCCTGAAATCCTCAGGGTCATCGTTCAACAGGTTGTTTATGCGCAAAGAAGCCGCGTCCCCCTCACCGTCATAGTAAACTTCCCAGTTTATCCTGAATTTGTCCCTAAAAAAAGGTTGAACAAAGCCGACCGACGCGGAAAACCCAAAATCCCCCCACCAATCATTCTCTTTATCGTAAAAAATATTAACCATGGAATCCGCGTAGACTTCCGTATTCTTGAACATGGTTGTTTTTACTGACAGGAATCCGCGCAGCGGCATCAATCCAAAGTAAAAAAAACCGGCGTCCAAATCAAAAGATTGCAGGGCCAGGTTGTATTTTGCGCCCGTGCCGAAGTTTTCGATTCTGGGATTCTCCGTATCGATATACCCGCGACGGGTAAGCAAAATAAATTCAAATCCGCCTACGCCTACCGGGATATTCAATTTTGCCAGATACGGCTCACCGGGATTTTCCAGACCCAACGGTATGCGGGCAAGCAGATTCGCAAAGGGAAAATTTGGCGATACGCCCCACACAATATCATACCTGCCTGCCTTAAGGAAAGCTATGTCCTTAAAATTGTAATCAAAAAAAAATTCTTTTATCGTAAGCGCCGGAGAAGGGATCGCAAATGTAAAAGACTGGCGCACACGCAGGTGTCTTGAAGGCTGAATATCCAAACCGACCGACGCGCTCATCTTTGCGCCTATCAGGTTCGTAAGGAAATCACCGCTGTCTCCGTACTTTTCAAAGTACCACGGCGCCTCGCTCCAGCCGGGGAGGTATCCACATATCACACTGTAAGATGTGTCGATCCCAAAGCCGCTGCTTGTTATAAAATCCTGCAAGGTATTGAACGGAACCTGTTTTGTGTTTTTATCGTCTACGGGCTGTCCGCTTTCGCTGTTTTCATCGAATAAGCTGTCAAAATCGGAATCTATCAGGTCGTCGTCCGCTTCCAGCATTACGGGCGCAATGAAAAGAAACACGGCAAAAGCGCCGCAAAGTATGACTGTACGCTTTTTTAAACAATTCAACGCGCTACCTTTTCTAAATAAGTTTTAGAAAAAATAGCGCCGGAGACCGGCGCGAACGAAGGCTTTGATATGCTTATCTGCGTCTTTTCGTTGACAAAAACTCCGTTTACCGTCGCCCCGCGCAGCGCGTCAACCAGCAGAATCGCCTTTGGAACATAGCGCTCGCCCATCTTGTAATAGTCCGGAATCGCGGACGTGCGTAAAAGCTGTCCGGACAGGCTGTAATCCTCCGTTTTGCGCACCAGGCCGTCCTCGCTTATCCATACCTTCATTCTGGGGTAGGTTACCTCGTTGTTCGACGCCTCCAGCGTCAGCACACGGCATTTGAACCTGCCCAAAACCGCCTCTTCTCCACCGGAAATTTTGTAATCGTCAGCCAGTGTAGACCGGGTGAAATCCGAATTCCGCGCGTTGGAATTTTGAAAACGGTCACGGCTGCTTGTCGAGTTAAAGCGCTTGCTTTCCGGATCATAAAACCAAAGCGTACCGCCCTGCTTCAAATAACCCTGTCCCTTGTTTATTGCGGGCTGAATGATGATTATCGTGTACATAGCGTCCGAATCACGCCTGAAAACGCCGGCAACGGTTGTGCTGCGACTCTGCCCCGGCTTGTCCTGCACTATCGTATACTCGGCGGAAAAATCTACGCCGTAATAGCTGGCAAGGCTGTCAACTTTTTTTAAAAGGTCCTCGTCAGAAATCGCCCAAAGCGCACCCGGCACACGCGCAGGCAGCACGGCAAACAAAACAACTATGGTGAAAAACACAAACAAGTATTTTTTCATTCTTTTCAGCTCTCCAACGGCAAATATACAGTGTTCATGCGGGAAAATGCCTCTTAACAATCAGCCGCCTGTCAAGACCCCCCGTCGCGGTTCCGGCGTACCGTTAACCTTTAGCCGCGCCCGACAGCATCTCCGGCAGAGGGCCGCGGGACAGACTGAAAGACGGCGTGTATACCGCAAGAAACAGTATAGCATATATCGCCGTAACATTAAAAGCCGTCGCGAACGGATTGTACATTGCCAGCAGCCTGCCGTTTTTCAAGAATATCTCGAAACTTGGGAACCACGAAAACGAAAGCCGCGAAACCACCCAATTAATAAACAAAGTAATAAAAAGTCCTGTTACAAGGGACACTGTCGCAAGAAAAAAGGCTTCTACGAGTAAAACGCGGCGTATATCTTTCGCGTAAAACCCGACGGCGCGCATAGTACCTATCTCTTTTGTGCGTTCATGCAGAATCAGGCGGTAGGTAACTCCGGCGCTTACCAGAATAATGAGCAGCATCATGACGTAAAGAAAGTACGCGATGATATTGAGCGCCTGCAATATTTGCGTAACCTCGGACACGTAAACCGGAACAGTTAATAAAAAGAACATTACCCCGGTCCAATTCCAGTCCTGCTCGTCGGAAAACGCCTGACGGTCATAGACAAGGGGACGCAACGGCACCACCCCCTCCAGCGCGGCCTGTAATTTTTTTCTTTTTGCTTCAACCCCTGGGCGATCTTTGAAAAACAAACCTATCGTGGAACAGTCGTCGGCGGCAAAACCGATAACGGCGTTTAAGGCCCGCCTCGACACAAACGATTTGTAATAGCCGAACAGCGAGCGGTCGTCAACTATGCCGCCTATAGTAAAGAACGTGGTGTTTTTCTGACCGTACAGCGTCTCGGTTTCCATCAGGACGAGATCGCCTATATGCGCCCCGACATAGGCGGCGACAGGGGCGGATATAAGGATCGTGCCGTCGTCAAAGCCGGACGGGGGGCCGCCCTCGACAAAAGTTAAGCTGCCAAAGTAGTCCGCCTCGGCGTCCCAATCAACGCCTACGACATATTTTAACGGAACGGCGTTACCGTTGTAGTAAATGATATTATCTGCATTATTCTGCATCGTGCGCAGGATTTCTTTGTCGGGGTTTATCTCCGCCTCTTCAATCTTTTGACGGATCAGAGGTACGGTTTCGGCGTAAATATGATGATCCGCCTCCAGTTCTTTTTCAAAGCCCGCTATGATTATGTCACCGGAATAGTGATTCTGCGCGGAATAGTAGATCGCGTCCGCCATACCGTCCTTGAGGGAGCCGATCACGCTTATGATACAGAAGCCCAGCACCAGTGCGCTGAACAAAAACCTGTAACGCCGCCTGTAGCTGACAACGTACTTTAAGGACAGATTGAACAGTTCCTTTACCTTCACGCGCGCCCCCGGTTTAATCCCTTATCGCAACTACAGGCTGAATTTTGACCGCCGTTTCCACCGGGTAGATCGATGCGAGTATGCTCAGGACAAGCGCCACGGCGAAAGAAAGCAGGGCTGCGGACGGCGAAAAATCCAGCGTCAAAACGCCGCCGCCCAAAAGCCCGGCGATTAGCTCGTTCTCTATAGTTATGTGCAGGCCGTTTACGAAAATCAAAATGACGGTACCGGCAACAATGCCCGTAACACCGGCGCATAGGCCGATGATGCTGTTTTCGAAGAGCATCAGGGAACGGATGTACAAATCGGGGGCGCCTATGGCCCGAAGAGTGCCGATCTCGCGTGTGCGCCTGAAAACCGCTATCAGCATGATGTTTATGATCGCGATGACGCCCGTAAGACCGGCAAGCGCTATACCCGAATTGAAAAGCGCCTGCAACAGCAGCACCAGAATTGCCGAACTCCCCGCCGCGAAACGCCAGCCAAGGGCAAGCGCGTCAAAGTCAGCCAGCACCTTGTTCAGTTCCGCGACGACCCGTCCGGCGGACGCGCCCTTTTTGAGACGCAGTATTATGAAATTCCAGTCGCCGCCCGAAAAATCTTTTACGCCGCCCGGCTTGTCGCCGCCGCCTGAAAAGAGATGGTCCAAAACGCCGGCAAGCGGCGGCGAAGCGCCGGGCGCCTGATCCTCCGGCGGCTCGTCGGCGTCAAACAACTCGTTGGAAAAAATGTCGTCGATACCGAGACCCGCGTCCAACAGCGCGAGTTTTTCGGCGTCCGGTTCCACGTCGGACGTCGCGATCTGTACCGCGGCAAGTACGCGGGCCGTCTGGACGTCAACAATAACGATTTCGTTCATGAACTGCCCCTTTGCCGTGTACGAAAAGATGCCGACAAGCGGCACCTCGCGTATCTTAAAGCCGGTATCGCCGGCGGACGTAAACAACAGCGGCGTTCCTGGTTCAGGCTTTTTGCCGCTTGATCTTTCGATTTCGTCCGCGCGCCGGCGCGTGATCATCGCGCCGTACTCGCCGGCGGCAAGGACGCGCCCCTCCAGAAGCTCTATGCCGGGAAACATATCGAAGTAAGACGCCGCGTCAACGCCGCAGAGCAGGGCGTTGGAGCGCGTATCGAGCACGTCAAGCTTGCAGGTTACGGAAACCTGCCCGGTATACGCCAGTATTTCAGGAAATGCGGACAGCTTGTTTACGATTTCGTTGTACGCGCCGAGAACCGGAATCGTAAAATAATCGTCGATGATCGGGGTATTGGCCCCGAAAAGATTCATCGTAACGTCCGATTTTTTTTCGATGATAATATCACCCGTCAAATTGTCAACATACGATTGCCGCAGCCCCCTGTTCGAGCGGGCGAAAACGCTGTTTCCTATAAAAAACAGCGCGGCGATTACGCCTATCAGCAGCATTATGATCACGCTGTTTTTTTTGTTTCTGAAAATATTGCGGACAGCCAGCAGGAATATCACGCCGTTGCCGCCCCGCGCTCTATTTTTCCGTCGTGCAAAAAGATGATGCGCGTCGCCATTTCCCAGATTGTTTTATCATGCGTGGAAAAAATAAAAGTCGCGCCGTACTCGGCGTTTACCTTTTTCATCAGGTCCAGGACGCGGGTGCCGTTTTCGGAATCAAGGTTTGCCGTCGGTTCGTCCGCGATCACTATTGCCGGTTCGTTAACCAGCGCGCGGGCGATCGCCACCCGCTGTTGCTGACCCCCCGACAGCTCGGCGGGTCTGTTGAAGCGCTTGTCCGCGAGGCCCACCTCTTCCAGCAGCCGCTCGACACGCTCTTTCCGCCGCGCCTTATCCAGCGCCGCCGACCTTGAGCCCTTCCTTCCAAGCAACAGCGGCAGTTCCACGTTTTCAAACACGGTCAGCACCGGCAGCAGGTTGAACGACTGAAAGACAAAGCCAATCACCTCCTGCCGCATCCGCGTAAGCTCGTCGCGGTTAAGGCTCGCTGTTTCCCTGCCGTCAATCAGCACCGCGCCACGCGACGGCGTGTCGATAAGGCCGATTATGTTCATTATCGTCGTCTTGCCGGAACCCGAAGGCCCCGCAACGGCGACAAACTCGCCGCGTTTAAACTGTAAATCTATCCCTTTCAGCGCGTCAAACTTCACCTTTCCTGTCGAGTACGTTTTCCAGACATCATTTAGCGCTACAACCATTCTAAAAAACTAATCCACAACCCTCTAAATTTCAACCCGTGCAGCGCATTGCCTAATAATTTTTCTGGTAACGCAGGGGTGCCAGGCACTGAATTTGCCTAGCGCCTTTAGAACCAGAGCACGCTACATATGGGGCCGGGGTCAGACCCCGGTAACGGGTGGCAAGAGGTAGCACAGGAGCGTGAGAGGACCGGAGGGCCGGGGAGGGTTGTACGAAGTTTCTTGAAGGGAAACCGGGGCTGAACGTGAACCGGAAAAAAAACGTGACCGGCAGCCCGCTTAAGCTGAAGTTTTTGGGATTTAGCCTGTATCGGGGAAAGAACGGAGTTGGAGTACGGGTACACGGGAAACCCTTGAAACGGCTTATGGACAGGCTGAGAGAGCTGGCAAGCCGGAAACGGCAGACCAGAGGTCTGGCGGGAAGACGGGACGTATACCGGAGGAAATAAAGCGGCTGGTTGCGGCGACGGATACGGCAGATGTACTGGAAACGCTGGAAGAGGGCACGGACGCGATGCGAGAGCCTGATACAGTCAGGAATATCCCCGGAACAGGCCTGGCAGCGGGCGAATACCCGGAAGGGCTATTGGCGGATAGCGGACAGCCCGGTACTCAAACACACCCGTACCAGCCAGTATCTTGAAACACTTGGATTTCCAGACGTATTGAAACGATTTGAGATGCTGCACGGGAGGATGATAGCCAGACACCTGAGAATGCCTGTCCCCGCCCATTGAACCGCCGTGTACGGACCCGTACGCACGGATGTGAGAGGACGGACACTCAAATAATGGGTAACCTACTACTCGATTGAACGCAAACAGGGTGACATTTATATTGGTCGTTGACACAACCTATTTCAGGACTTGACAAAGCCTTCTCCCCTGCATATAGCCCGCTTACGCGGTCTTCCGTCACCCCCCTCAGCGGGGGCTGCCGCCCCCGCCTTATCCTACCGCTCTGCTTCCAGCCCTCCCCCCGAAGCCTGACACCACGGAAGCCTCCCCAACCCCGCTTCTACAGGCCGGCTTCCCCGGACGCCCTGACAGCCGCCCCCGTCGCTCACACCCAAGTTAAAGATTTTCCCAAAAACTGAAGTTTTGGGAAAGAATCGTTGATCACTGCACATTACGCATTAATCTTGGGGTTTCAGGGGAAAGGCAGTCCCAAAGGCGCGGCCTTTGGCCCGGCATCCGGGCTGGAGCGGCAGCCAAAACCTCCGCCAGCCCCCGGTTACAAACCTGGCCCGCAATTCGGCTTTCAGGGTAGACGTATCCCCCTGGGCCGGTTAGGTTTGGGGAGGAAATTGTGGCGGCTGCGGTTCTCCGGGCGGATTATGCCGCTTATCCGGGCGCAGGGGCCACGGGAAGGGGGAACAGGCGGAAAAAAGTGGCCCCGGACGCACGTTTCCCGCGATGGGGTCTGACCCCGTGGGCCGGCGGGGCTCCCGCCGCCGCGTGCCCGGCGAGGCGTTGCCTGGTTACGGGTCTGACCCCGCAGTCCGGCGGCTCCCCTTCCAGAATCCGCGACCAGTAACGGTCGCCCCACAGGTGCCCTGTCCGTCCATTGTCCCGGTTGTACCTAATGGCGAAGGTCTGCTTCAGCCATTTCATTATCGCCGGCAGCTCGAACCCGTCCGCGGGCCTGATGTAAAAAGCCAGCCGGTCGCCGGCGAGACTCAAGCCCCGGACCGCGAAGACAAACCTGCGTGCGGTCTCCCGGAACACCCGGTCGAACAGCGCCGGCGTCCGCCCTCCGCGGAACAGGGGTTCCCTGTTGTTGACACGGGTACTGATTTCGTACCACACGCCCTGTTTCAGCATTCTTAAATGTCTCATGTAAATATATGGGCGCTTGCCCGCGTTTTGCTTTAACATACGGAGAAAAAAGGGAAAGTGGCCGAAGCGGAAAGGACCTTCCGGCGGCGCGGCGGGGAGGTTCATTCGCAAAGTCTGGTTTAATACCGCGCCGAACCTCCGGTTCGCGCTTGCCGCACGGAGGCTCATTAATGATAAAAACAACGCTTCTTACCAAATGGTCTATCATGGAATTATGTAAGAACAAACCGCCCCGCTAAAAATCGTATTGCCCCAGTTCTTGTTGGAGGGGCTTTTATGATTAAACCGGCCAGCAGTGAACCGGAAGCGGTTATCGGGCCTGGTAAGCTGCGCCCCTATACGCCGTCCTACAGGTCTTGCGGTTGGCGGCATTCACGGCAGTCGCGTAGGTTAATCTCATTGCCGGGCTTTCTTCCCGTTCCATTAAATTTTCTCCCTGTTAGCAGCAACCTACAGCCGGTTCTCCGGACCCGTTGGACCAGAATCAGACTAATCCCGATAATTCAAAATCATAGCATATTCGCGGGCGCTGGAATTTTTTGGGGAATTGGACTATAATAAAAAAATGACAGGAGAAAAAAACTATAAAAAAGCGATCTATATCATGGGCCACAGGAATCCTGATACCGATTCGGTTGTGGCGGCGGCGGCTTACGCCAGGCTAAAGAATCTGCTTGGCAGAAAAGAATGTGTCGCGATAAGGGGCGGCAAGCTGTCCCCGCAGACGGAGTACATTTTCGAGCGCTTCAAGGTGCCCGTGCCGCACTATGTGCCGGACATGATACCGAAGGTAGAACACTACATGAAACACGACCTAAAGCCGGTCAGCGGCGATACTTCGTTGTGGAACGCGATCACCGAGATGGAGGAGGCCAATGTAAAGGTGATCCCCGTCGTGAACTCCGCCGGGGAATACGGCGCCCTCCTTAACTACAACGCTTTCGCCCACAACATTCTCCGGGTGCTCGACCCGGAAAACGCGACGCTGTTTTCGACGAATATCAGGCTGATATCCGAGACGCTTTCCGCCCAGCCCGTGCTGACGTTTAACCCGGAAAAGTTGTTCAAGTGCGTGACTATCGTCGTTGCCGACAGCATAGAAACCTTTCGCGCTACGCTCGCGCTGCATACGCCCGAAAACGCGGTGCTCATAACGGGCGACCGGGCCGACGTGCAGGAGTACGGTATCGACAGCGGGGTTCGCGCGATCATCCTTTCGTCCGGGACGCAGATGTCGAAGGAACTCCAGGCAAAGGCGGAAAAGAAGGGTGTCTCCGTGCTGATAAGTCCGTACCGCTCGGCGGAAACGGCTATGCTCGTGATGTACTCCGCGCCCGCCTCCGAGATGGCGGACGCCGCTGTTAAGCCGGTTCAGGCAAACGACACGATCAGGTACATACGGGACGCTTTGCGCGAATCGACGAGCCGTACCCTGCCCGTGGTCGACGACAAGAATAAGCTGCTGGGGACTATTTCGGAAACGGATCTGCTGGCGGAACCCAACGTCGATATCATTCTGGTCGATCATAATGAGCCCTCCCAGGCGCTGGAAGGTATCGAACATTATACGATTCTGGAGGTGATAGACCATCACCGACTGGGCAATCTGAGTACAAAGACACCGATAACCTTTATCAACCGGCCTGTCGGCGCAACCTGCACGATAATCGTTTCACTTTACAGGCAGTCCAGGGTTCCGATTCCCAAGCCGATAGCCTCGATACTGCTTGCCGGCATTCTCGCCGATACCCTCGTGCTGAAGTCCTCGACCGTTACGGAGGAGGACCGCGACACGGCGGAGTACCTTTCGAACATCACAAACATCGACATCGACTCTCTTGGCCGTGACATCATCGCGGCGGGTAACCGGCTCAGCGGTCGTACCGCAAGCGAGGTCGTGAATCAGGATATGAAGGAGTACCTTGAAGGAAAGCTGGCGTACACGGTCAGCCAGATCGAGGTCGACTCGACGGAAGAACTGCTGAAGCGCAAGGATGAAATCATAGAGGGACTGGAAATCGAGCGGCGCAAACGGGACGCTTTGTTTAGCGCGCTGATGGTAACCAACGTTATAAAGCTTACCAGCATCATGATCATCGCGTCCAAGCCGGAATTCCTTCATGCCATGTCCCTGCCGCGCAAGGACGAAGGCGTGGTTTTTTTGCGCGGCATCGTCTCGCGCAAAAAAGAGCTTATCCCGCTGCTGGCCGAACAGGTGCGCCGCCTGACATAATCCCGCGTAAAACGAATTGCGCGCTCTTACAGTACCGGACGATATTTGGTATAGCATATAAATCCAAGGCATCCGGACAGGCAAAGCTTGTCTCCCAAAACTTCAGTTTTGGGAAAGCCTCGTAGAACAGCCGTTTAAAATCGTGAATTTGTAAAACTTTGACGGAAGGCTCAAAACCACAAAGACCACAGAGCCGCGTTATCGAACCGGATGTTCGTGCGAGCCGGGCTTCGAATCAACTCAACTTTGCGAAACTGTGGATCACTTGCTTTTTTTTGAATATTATCCTATGGTTTTTATAGGGTTAAAATGATGAGAATTTCTACAAAAGGCAGCTATTCGCTGGAGGCTCTGCTGTATATGGCTCTTCTGCCGGAAGGCAGATACGCCAATACGAAGGATATTTCAAGGAATACCGGCATCTCTGAAGGGTACCTTGAGCAGTTGTTTATAAACCTGCGCAAGGCCGGTCTGATAACGGGAATACGCGGACCAAACGGCGGGTACCTGTTGGGACGCAGCCCGGATAAAATAAGCGTGGGCGCAATCCTGCGCTCGGTTGAGGGTGACTTGAAACCGACCGAATGTGTCGATCCAAAACTTTGTCCGGTTGAAGCAAGCTGCGTGAACCGTCATACCTGGCAGAATCTGTACAAAGGAATCCAGGACTTTATCGATTCGGTAAAATTGTCGGATTTGACGAAGAATTATAAAGCCTACGGTGATCCGGAGTATGTGATATGAAAATTTCAAAACGCGGACGTTATGGTATACGTCTTTTGATAGACCTTGCAGAAAACCGGCACAGCGATCATGTTACGCTGACAAGCGCAGCGACACGCCAGTCAATATCGGCGCGTTATCTGGAACAGGTGGCTATTATTTTGCGGCGGGCGGGCTTTATACGTTCCATAAAAGGCGCGTCCGGCGGTTATACGCTCGCCAAGTCTGTCGAAGAAATCGTGATTGGGGATGTGCTGCGTGTACTTGAAGGCGATATGCTGATAGCCGATCCCCCGCCTGATGGCAGCAGCAAGTTTCAGCGCTGTATTTGGCGTACCGTGTACGAACCGCTAAACAGGCGTATCGCTGAAATAATCGACAGCGAAACACTTGCCTCGTTGATCGGAACAGTTGAAGCTGACTCCTGTATGTACTTTATATAATGCGAATGAACCTCCCCGCCTGAAGTCTAAACTTGGCCCGCAATTCGGATTTCAGGGCAGATGTACCCCCCTGGGCGGGTTCGGTTTGGGGAAGAAATGGCGGCCGCTAAGGTTCTACGGGCGGATTATGCCGCTTATCCGGGCGCCGGAGCTGCGGAAAGGGGGTATGAACGGAAAAACGCGGCCCCGGCCGCCCGTTTCCCGCTGCGGGGTCTGACCCTACGGGCCGGCGGGCCTCCCGCCGCTGCGCGTCCGGCGATGCGTTTCCCGCTGCGGGGTCTGACCCCATGGGCGGGGGAGGCCCCCGCCGCTGCGCGTCCGGCCGCCCGTTTCCCGCTGCGGGGTCTGACACCATGGGCCGGGGAGGCCCCCGCTACCTCCCCCGCTTCCCCGCCGTCCGGCGGCTCCCCTTCCAGGATACGCGACCGGTACCGGTCGCCCCACAGGTGTCCAGTCCGTCCATTGTCCCTGTTGTACCTTTGGGCGAAAGTCTGCTTCAGCCATTTCATTATAGCGGGCAGCTCAAGCCCGTCCGCGGGCCTGATGTAAAAGGCCAGCCGGTCGCCGGCAAGATTCAGCCCCCGGACCGTGAAGACAAACCTGTGCGCGGTCTCCCGAAACACCCGGTCGAACAGCGCCGGGGCCTGACCCCCTCGGAACAGTGGTTCCCTGTTGTTGACGCGGGTACTGATTTCGTACCACACGCCCTGTTTCAGCATTCTTAAATGTCTCATGTAAATATATTGGTGATTAACCCGCGTTTTGCTTTAACATACAGAGAA
>JAISLM010000098.1 GCA_031290855.1 Spirochaetaceae bacterium | reverse complement strand
TTTGCTTGGGAGACAAGCTTTGCTTGGGAGACAAGCTTTGCTTGGGAGACAAGCTTTGCTTGTCCAGCTACCTTGGATTTATATGAAAAAGCGGGCCTTAGTCCGGTTAGACCGCTTTTCCGGAAACTTTTCCCAAAACCAACCGGGTTTTGGGAAAAGCTCGCATGCCATATACTTACCGGTACCGTTTCTGCAACCGGCATTCCAGCAAAAATGACTTTGATTTGTGATATTATAAATTATGACAGGCTGGCTTAGGGAGTTTTTAAACAATTGAGCCTGTTCCAGAACTAATTGACTGTGCGCTAAAGCGCACGGTTTTGGACCAGGCTCTTGCGGTTTTTCAGGCTAAAGCCTTGCAAAACCGCGTTTTTTAAAGGTTGCTGTTCCAAAACTGAAGTTTTGGAACAGCCTCTATTCTATTATTAATTACTCTTAGCCCCGCCTAAAATCATTTGTTCAAAAGTATCTGCCCCGCGTTCATTCTTAATTGATCCGCCCGGGTGAAACAAAGTTGTAATAGTTTTTTTTGGAAGGCGGGCGGCAACGGGGCGGAGATTGAGCGCGGGAAGGGACAGCCTTCCGGAAAATCGAGGCGGCAGGCGTGCAGGAAAAACGGCGCCCTCTCCCTGCCGCCGTACTTGGCGTCCCCGTAGAGCGGAAAACCGCGCGCGGCGGACTGTACGCGGATCTGATGCCGTCTGCCCGTAGCAATCTCCATAGCGGCAAGGGTAAAGCCCCCGTGAAGTTCCAGCGGAAACACCCGCGTCCGCGCACGTTTCGCCGTTGCGCCGGGGGCCGTGTTGACGCGGGACTTTTGCATGGAAGCGGAGTACGCCAGGCTGTCCTGCCAAAGCCGCTCGCCGATCAAACTCCCTTCAAGCAGCGCTATGTAGGTCTTTCGCAACAGACCGCCCCGCATAAGGGCGCTGAACCGCTTCGCGCCCGCAAGTGAACTTCCAAAAACGATGATGCCGCTCGTCCCCTTGTCCAGCCGGTGAAGCGGTCCCGGCCTGAACGACAGCGAAGGTGACGTTTTCCCGGTAAGGTACTCAAGCGCCAGCGCGCCGAGTTCCTCCTGCGTGGTAATACCGGGAGGCTTATTGAGGACAAGCAGTCCCTGTCCCTCGTACAAAACCTCTACCCCATCCCCGATCGAACTGCCGCCGCGGCTTTTCTTGCGGTCCGCCGCGCAAGGGAGTTCCGCGCCCAGTATCTCGATGACCTGCCCGCTCCTGACACGCTCGGCCTGCCCCGCCCGTTTACCGTCAACCGAGACGAAACCCTTGCGCAGCAGCCTGTGTATCGCGGAAATCGGCAGTTCCGCGCAAGCCCGCCGTAAAACCCTGTCAAGCCGCCGCCCCTCGTCGTCAAGCCCAGTCTCCAACCGCACAGTCGTCATCCCGTCCAGCATAGCGCAAATGCGGACGCTTGATGACCCCTTCTGGAATATCCGCCGTATCCCGCGATCTGGCGGCACAAACCGCCTTGTCCCTGGAGTTTGCCGCAAATGCCGAAAGCTCAACGCATAGCGTTGAGCCGGCCAGCCTTAAGCAATCCCCGTTTTCACCTATAATGAACCGTCTTTCCCAAAAGGAGTTATCTAAGGCTTGTGTACTACCAGCGAATGGATAATGCTTTAGACTTAATTGTTATAAAATGGGCCTGTTCCAAAAACCCTAAATGATTCTCCGTGCGGCAAGCGTGAACCGAAGATTCGGCGGGGTTTAAACCAGACTTTGCGAATGAACCGCCGATAGCCAGCCGCCACACTGTCGTCATAGGCGCTTGATCGGCATCAGGCCAGGCGGCCGTCGAGGATTTTTATCAGGCGGTGGGCCTGTGCGCCGACCAGGGGGTCGTGGGTGACTATGATCACGGTGGCGCCGGAGGCGTTTATCTCGGAAAAGATTGACAGCACGGTTTTTCCGGTCTGCGAATCGAGGGCGCCGGTCGGTTCGTCGGCAAGGATGATCCTGGGCTTGCTGGCGACTGCGCGGGCTATGGCGGCCCGCTGGTTTTGGCCGCCGGAAAGTTCGTGCGGCATATGGTGGAGTCTGTCGCCGAGGGAAAGCCGCGTCAGGGCCTCGACCGCAAGTTCCCTCCTCAGGCTTTTTTCGACGCCCTGGTAGCGCAGCGGCAGCATCACGTTTTCCAGCGCCGTCATCGACGGGATTAGGTGGTACTGCTGGAACACGAAGCCCAGTGTGCGGCTTCTCAGCGCGGCAAGCGCTTTGTCGTTCAGCCGCGATATGTCCTGTCCGCCTATCCGCACGAGGCCCGACGTGGGGCGGTCAAGGCAGCCGATCAGGTTCATGCACGTTGTCTTGCCCGAACCGGAAGGCCCCATGATCGAGACAAACTCCCCCTCGTCTATCGTGAACGAAACGCCGTCAAGGGCGGTAACCGTGTTCTGCCCCATCCGGTACTCGCGCCGCACGTCTTTCAGGTAGACGATCTCCTTCATCGCGCCGCCCGCTAGAACCGGCGCGGCCCGGCTGCGCCCGGCATAGCGCCCGCCGGCGAAGCGGCCTGCCTCTGCCCGCTCCGTCCGCCCCGGCCCGAAACCGGCTCCCGTTGCAGGGCCTTCAGCACGTCACCCTCATCAAGGCCGTCCGTCACGCTGACAAAGGCGGTCCCGTAAGGCTCGACGCCGACAAACACCCGCTCGCTTCTGCCGCCCTCGCCGAGTCGTTCGACGTAAGCCTTCCCGTTCTCGTAGCCTATCGCCTGACGCTCGACAAGCAGCACGGTAACCGGCGGGCTTATCTCGATCCGTCCGGTAAAGGAATAGTTCGGCAGTATCTCCCGCGGCGGGTCTTCGATCTTTATCTTGGCGTTGACGACGGCGGCCCCCCGGTTGGTCACCGTGCCGACGGCGGGGAACGACTCGACGTAGCCTTCGACGACGCCCCCCTCGTAGGCGGGAAAGTTGAAGCGCACCTTCTGCCCGGTCCGCAGCTTCGGCGCATCCGTTTCGGCTATCTCGACCGTGCTGTGCAGGTAGCTTCTGTCAACGATCACGCCGACATTGTCCTTCGCCTCAAGGTAATCGCCGGTTTGGGCGGTAAAGCTGGCGATAAGGCCGGAGAAGGCCGCCGTGATGTTTCTGTCCTCTATCTTTTGCAACAGGACATCGCGCTGCTTTCCCATCAGGGCCACCTCCCGCTTCGAGCCGGAAACCCGCTTCTGTTCCATGTCGAAATCGTGCTTCTCAAGGTTGTAGCGCTGCTCGCTGTCGTCAAGCTGAAGGACCAGGTCGCCCTTCTCCACGACATCCCCCTCAGCCACGTAAACGGCGGTAACCGTGCCGTCCCCGGCGGCCTGTAACGTCTGTTCCTGCGCCGCCGCGACGTTCCCGGCGACCTCTATCACGTTTTCGTAAGTTTCAAGGCGGACGGTAAAGGTCCTGTCCGGGCCGGACGAAGCGTTCTTTAGCCGCCGGGCAAGCACGAGCGCGAGCAGCAGGACGGCGGCGGCGCACACGGGGATCACGATTCTCTTTACGCTTTTCTTCATACGATTAGTCCGATCCCGCCCTACTCCGCTATCACGTACAGAGACACGTCAATCTGATACAGGATCATATCGGTGTCCGTGATAAGGCAGTTGTAGCGGGCGTTCTCCTTGTTCGCTTCGGCCCTGCGGTACTCGCTTTCGGGGATAATACCCTGATCAAACCATGTCCGCATATCCGCCTCAAGCTCGCTGTACAGTTCGAACTGCATGGCGCGTTCATTCTTCTGCCACAAGAGGTCGGAACGGCTGCTGTCCGTCCGGGCCAAAAGATCGTCCCAGTCCCTGCCGGAATTCCCGATGTCGATAAGTTCTTTTTGGGCCGCAAGCGCGTCCTCCTTCTTCTTGATCGGCGCGAGCGCGAGGGCTTCTCCCTCGATACCGAGCGACAGCCTGAGCGCGGGGCCGCCCGCCTCCGCCCCGGCCCCCAGTGGAAACTCAAGCCCGCCGGAAAGCGCGATCCCCCGCCACGACAGGGAAAGCCCCGCGTTCACGCTGTGCGTCCCCTCCCCGTCCCCGCGTTGAAAGGCCGTGTTGTCCAGCGTGGCGCCGCCCTCGACGCGGACGCCAAGCTCGCCGTCCGCCTCCCGCGACAAGGTGTTGATGTAGCGCCGCCATTCGGCGCTTTCCAACTCCGTGTAACGGGAGCGGTCAAAGGAGGCAAGGGAGAGGAGGCCGTCCACCTCCGGCGCGGGTACGCTTCCCGGCAGCGAGGCAAGACCGTCCCTGCCGCAGTCCCGCGCAAAAACGGCGATATTCCGCCGCAGAAGCCGTTCGGCCTCCAGCGCCTCGCGCTCGGCCTTCGCCAGTTCCATCAGCGCCGTGCGGTAGGCGGCGGAAGCCTCGTCGTAACCCTGCGCCCTCACCTTGGCAAATTCGAGTTCCTCCGTCCAGCGCGTCTCTTTTTTCTCGTAAAGCGCCGCCTCCTCCTCGTAAAGACCGCGCAGCGCCTGGTAGAATTCCTTTTCCGCCTGAAGGGCGCGTTTTTGCAGCGCGCGCCCCGCCTCCGTTACGGCGCGCCCCGCCTCCAGCAACTCGACGGCCCGCTTCCTGCGGGTATTGCCGGTGACATCCATGGACAGCGTGAAAGCGGTGTCGGAGGTCGTGAGCCCGCCGGCGCCGACCGCGCGGAGCGGAGCGGAGACCGTAAGCTCCGCGCCGTTAGCCGCCGGCAACTCTAGCGAGACGGAAGGCTCGGCCTCGAAAGCCCCGTCCCCGTCAAAGCGGAAAAGCAGCGTCCCGGTGTTCAGCTTGACATTGAAACCTGTGGAAAGCGTCGTCCTGTCCCGCGACAGCTCGGCCTGCCGCAATTCGATAGCGCGTATCTTGAGCTCGCTGTCCGCCTCGATGCGGCCCGCCAGCAGCGCGGCAATATCGTCCTCCGCCCCCGCCGCCGCCGCGACAAGAGCCAGCGCCGCGCAGAAGACGGCTCTAAAACCCCGGCATGAAAGCTCCACGTTAAAGCGCATAAAGCCGCCGCGTCCTCCAACAAAACTACAAGTCACTCGCCGCATGCGGTTAGCCCAAAAACCTTCCGTTTTGAGGCCGCAACACCTTGTAAACATACTTTTCACATCCATGTTACAGGGCCCCCGTGAGTTTTTCCATAACACCCGTGCAAATGCGGAGCGTTGGCAATGAAGAATGTTGCCGCGTCCTGGTTTAAAGTTTACACATGGAGGTGAAACGATGGGCGGGGCGGTACGATACAGCGAGGCGTTTAAGCTCCGGCCTGTTAGAAGTTGGGGGTGTAAGTTATCGCGGCGAACAGCCCCCGGGCCAAAGGGCGGGCAGGACGGAACCGCGGAGCGGAGCAGGACCGGCTGGTGCCGGGATACCGTCCGCCGAGCCGCGCCTGGCCGGTATCCCGGCCATTGCGGAGGCAAACACGTTTCCGCGGAAAAGCTGCCTGCCTAAGATGAACAAACGGTTTACCCGTCCTCCCGCAGCGGAGGATGACGCGCATGCGGCGATTTTCGGGGTGGATCTGGCGGACATCCTGTGCTTTGAGTATGAGCGGACGGTATCCAACGACTGCATAGTGCGGCTCGAAAAGCGGCTGTTTCAAATTGTGAAAGAGAACCGGAACCCCCGCGGCCTGCAAAGCAGGTTACGGTACTGAAAAAATTGGATGGAACGACAAGCATCCGCTGGAACGGAAAACCGCTAAAAACCATGGAGGCCAAACCGCCTTAAGTCAAACGCCGCCTGATGTGGCATTTCTATTGAACGCAAATAGGTGCCATTTATACTGGTCGTTAACATAAAGCGGCCGGGCGCTTGACTTTTTTTTTAAAAGTGGGCATTGTATTTATAAAGCCGTCGTCTGGCGGTATATAATCAAAACAGGTAAACCGTGTCCCGCGTCAGAAACTGTCCTGTTGAAGGCGGGGGCAGGGTTCAAAGAAGAGGAGTAAAAAATATGGCAAAACAGTTGTTGTTCAACGAAGAAGGGCGCCGAAAGCTGTTGGCGGGTGTCGAGCAGATTTCCCGTGCGGTTAAAGTTACGCTGGGGCCCAAAGGACGAAACGTTCTTTTGGATAAAAAATTCGGCGCGCCCACCGTAACAAAAGACGGCGTTTCCGTCGCCAAGGAAGTGGAACTGGCGGATCCATACGAGAATATGGGCGCACAGTTGCTTAAGGAAGTGGCTACAAAGACCAACGATGTGGCCGGTGATGGAACTACAACCGCTACAGTTTTGGCGTATGCGCTTGTAAAGAAGGGTTTGGAATCGGTTTCGGCGGGGATGACGCCGATAGAGCTGAAACGCGGGATCGATAAAGCTGTCGAAATAGCCGTGGAAGAGATCAAGAAGAATTCTAAAGAGATCAAGGACAAGGAAGAGATTTCCAATGTCGCCTCGATTTCCGCGAACAACGATACGGAGATCGGAAAGACTATCGCGGACGCTATGGAAAAGGTCGGGAAAGACGGCGTAATCACCGTAGAAGAGTCGAAGACGATGGAGACAAGTATTGAGTTTGTCGAAGGTATGCAGTTTGATCGCGGCTATATTTCGGCGTACTTTGTTACCGACCGCGATACGATGACCAGCGTGTACGAGGACGCTTATATCCTGATCCACGACAAGAAGGTTTCCTCGATGAAGGATATGCTGCCCCTGCTCGAAAAGATCGTGCAGAGCGGCAAGCCGCTTCTTATCATCGCGGAAGACGTGGACGGGGAGGCGCTTTCCACGCTCGTGCTGAACAGCCTGCGCGGAACATTGCGGGCCTGCGCGGTTAAGGCGCCAGGATTCGGCGACAGGCGCAAGGCGATGCTTGAGGATATCGCGATACTTACCGGCGGCACCGTTGTCACCGAAGAACTTGGCCTAAAACTTGAGAATACCGACCTTTCACAGCTTGGCAGGGCTAAAACGATCAAAGTTGACAAGGAAAACACGACGATCATCAACGGCGCCGGCAAAGAAAAGGATATCAAGGACAGGATAGCCCAGATAAAGGCGCAGATAGCGGACACCACTTCGGACTATGACCGCGAGAAGTTGCAGGAACGGCTTGCCAAATTGGCGGGCGGCGTCGCGGTTATCAACGTGGGCGCGGCGACCGAGGTCGAGCTTAAGGAGAAGAAGCACCGCGTAGAGGACGCGCTTTCCGCGACACGCGCCGCGATAGAGGAGGGCATCGTTCCCGGCGGCGGGATTGCGCTGATTCAGGCGATACCGGCGTTGGAGAAGGCCGATCTGACCAAATATACGCGGGACGAAGGCGTGGGCTTCCAGATCGTAAAGCGCGCGCTGGAGGAGCCTATCCGCCAGATAGCGGAAAACGCGGGTCTTGACGCGGGGATAATCGCGGACAAGGCGAAGCACGAGAAGTCCGGCGTCGGGTTCGACGCGGCGAAGGGCGAATGGGTTGACATGATGAAGGCCGGTATCTCCGACCCGACGAAGGTTACCCGCTCGGCGCTGCAAAACGCCGCTTCAATCGCGAGCCTTCTCCTGATCACCGAATGTGTGATAACCGACATCACCGAAAAGAAGGAAGCGCCGGCGATGCCTGGCGGCGGTATGGGCGGTATGGGCGGTATGGATTACTAAGCCCTGGACGTTCTGCTTGGAATCGCGGTCATTGCTTTTTTGACCGCGATTTTTTTATTTATATACCTTTCGTTTTTTCCGGGGCACGGCACAGGCGATCCAGGTACGGCGTCCGACGGAAACGAGTTTGCGGCTGTTCCCGAAGGCAAACGGGGAGACGCCCGCACATGCCCCGTCTGCGCCGCGCGGGTTGGGCAGGGCGATAATGTTAAATCAAAAATTTTTCCGCCGAGCGGGCGGGCCGACAGGCTTTTACATATTTCAGGATGCAGGTACTGCCTGGACGGGGAAAGACGGCGGCTCTGCCCCGTCTGCGGGGCTGAACTTTCCGCCGGCCAATACCTTGTGGCCCGCATCCGGGATAATCCGGTAAAGCCGGAAGTTCTGGTGCAGGGCTGCGTACATTGCATAAGCGGCGGAAAACGCGGCAAGAAGATGAAAAAACTGCGATGATAGACCTTCATACCCATTCCAGCGCGTCCGACGGCAATCTGAGTCCGGCGGAACTGGTACGCGCCGCGCACGCGGCGGGCGTAAGCACGATCGCGCTTACCGACCATGACACGATAGACGGTATTCCCGAAGCGGAATCGGAGGCGACTCGGCTCGGCATCAGCCTTATCCCCGGCACGGAGATCGACATTAACTGGCAGTACGACGCCGCGGACGCGAAGGCCGGCATTGTGCGCTCGTCCCGTGAATTCCACCTGCTGGGGCTTGGACTTAAGGCGCCGTCACCGGCATTTACCGGTTTGATGGCGGAGATCAAGATGGAACGGAAACGTCGCAACCTGCTGATGATCGACAAGATGAACGAAGCCGGCGTAGACGCGGATTACAGGGAACTCTGCGGTATGGCGGGCGGCGGCTGCGTCGGTAGGCCGCACTTCGCGCAGTACCTTATCAAGCTGGGCAAGGCGCGGAGTATGCAGGCAGCTTTTGACGGCTTTTTGGGCAAGGGAAAGCCGTTTTACATACAGAAGACCGGCGCCGATTTCCGGCGGGCCGCCGACGCGATACACGAATCGGGCGGCCTTGCCGTGCTTGCCCACCCGACGACGCTGTACGTTTCGTGGGGCAGGCTTCCTGTGATACTTGCCGGGTTAAAGGAGCAGGGGCTGGACGGGGTAGAGGCATGGCACCCTGTGGCTACGGAACGGGTCTGCCGGCGGCTGGAGGCTCTTGCCGGCACGCTGGGACTCCGCGTTACGGCAGGCAGTGATTTTCACGGTGAAAAACGCCCGGGCCGCCGCCTGGGCTACACGGGCGGAGGACTGCCGATAGACGACTCGTTTTTGGCCAGGGCGGGTCTGGCCGCCGATTAAGACTAGGCCGTAAAGCAATAGTGCCGTCATATCCAGACCACGCTATATATAGGGCCGGGGTCAGACCCCATAGCGGGTGGCAAGGGCCGGTAACGCAAAGGCGCCCGGCGCCGAATCAAGGGAATTTAACCGGGAACCACGCAAACTCATAAACGAAGCTCCCCGCCCTGAAGGGCGGGAGGCAGACATCAATGCGAATTAAAAAAAAGGGCGGGGCGCGCCCCGAAGGCCGCAACGCGCTTTGCGCGTTGCGGCTCGTGCCGCGTCATTCTGCCGGTCTAAAGAACTGGTGGTAGTAGGGGCGTAAACTGGGGCTAGCGGTCCTTGTGCCGACAAGGTTGCTGTCGTTACCGCTGATGGCGCCGGCCCTGTAGACGAATATAGCGTTACTGTTGTCAAGGCAGATGACGTTGGGGCCGCTTTTTATGTTAGTTATTTCGCCGCCGTTCATCTCGAAGCGGCCCTCCGCGTACACCATAACGGCGCAGCTTGCCGAAACGGAAACACCGGTGTAGGAGCCGCCCTGGACATAGTTCGTGAGCCGCGAGCCCTCTTCCATAACAAAGATACCGTTCTTGCCAACGCTGATAATGTCGCGGATATTTGGACCCAAGCCGGGGAAATTCAGGTCGGTCCCGCCCGCCGCGTCTACCGTGATCTTATCCTCCAGGTAGAGGGCTATGTGGTTAAGGCCGTTTGAAGCGGCTTGGCCGGTACCCAGCCCCACATTGAGGAAGCCGTCTCCCATTGCAATAATTCTGTCAAAATCGTCAGAACTGTCCGGCTTTACAAAATAAAGCGGCGTATCATTCTCTACATCGTGGGTGATAGTCCGTTCCTCCCCGTAGCCCCTGATCCGTATCTTCACGTAGTCGGCGTCTATTGTGGGAAGCTTACTGGGCCCGTAGCAGTGCACGGAAGTCTTCGGCAGGACTTCGTCCTTTTCCACGCGGACAAGGTACTCCGACCAGGCCCCCTCGCTTCCGCCCTTCGCATAGAGGTTTAGCCAGTCCAGGGCCGTTTTAAGTTCCGTAACAGCGGCAAAGTCGATGCTCCCGTCGGGGAAGCCCCCCTCCTTGTGCCCGGCGTAGTAATGGTTGGCGTAGTCTTTCGCGTTGTCGGGGTCAAGCCGCCTGAGCCGCCCGTCTTCTACAAAGAAAACGGCTATACCTGTGGGCCGGGGCCTTACGACAAGGCTCACCGACACGGTCTTGGGCACGCCCCTCCCCGCCTCCGCCACGGTGAGCGTGAAGTTCCGCCGCCCGCCCTCAAACAGGATGTCCCCCGTGTCCACAGTGAACACGTCCAGCGTGTCGCTTGCCACGGAGCCGTCCACAGTCTCCCCCGGCTCCGCCTTCGTTACAAGCGCCGCCCCGGCCCCTCCCGCCGTGATAGTCTGGGAGAAGCGCTTGTGGACGGCGAAATACACGAAGGGCTGTTCCACCGCGCCCAGTTCCCATGCCTCCATCTCCGTCCCGTAGCCCGTCCAAACGTCCAGGTCAAAGTTAAAGCTCGTCAGGGACGAATCGTTTTCCGTCTGCGTCCAAACGATGTCGGCGGCGCGGCCGGCCGTCACCTTAAACGGGACGCTGACCGAATGGGGCGTACCGTTCATGACGCCGGTAAACGTGAGCTTGTGGGCCGTCTCGCGGAAAGCGGCGGCTTCCAGCGTCACGGGCGGCGGCACAGGCGCATCCGGCCCGGCGGCCTCCTCCCCCTCCTCCGGCGCCGGGAGCGCCCAGCTTGCAAAGGGCTCGTCCGCGCCGTCCACGAACCAGCTCACCTCCGTCCAGCCCCCGGCGGGAGCCACCCGCAGCGTGAGCGAGGAGGGCGAGGCGTCCTTCCAAATCACGTTATTCCCCTCCAGCGCGTCCAGGACCTCGTCCCCGTTCACCCGCAGGAGCGAAAGCCAGCCTGAACCCAGGCCGATCGAGATGCCGGCCCCGCTCGTCGCCGTCGAATCGCCGGACGGATTATCGCAGGCGGCGATCAGCAATCCGGCAAAAATCAAACTTATCAACTTTTTCATGGAAACATCCTCCTAGTCCTTATCGCGGCCCGTTATCTCGGTGGAAACCTCCCCGAAGATGCCGCCGTACCTAAAGATGCCGTTCTGAACCTTGATGAAGCGGACGCCCGTCAGCGTGACGGGCCTTCCGGCGGCGTCCACCGCCTTGTTGACGGGGAAAGGCCCTTCGTCGCGGTCAACGAAGGGGCCGCCTATCACCCCGCCGGGTCCCGCGAGGTCTTTGTAATCGTAGTCGTCTATACGTATCCGCTTGTTGTCGTCACACAGAATCGTGGACGTGTAGGTAACCCAGGCGCCGTCCCCCGTGTCGTTTACGCCCCAGTCTTTGGGCCAGCCGCCGCCGATCCTGCCCGTCCTGCCCTTGCCGTCCGCCCAGTAGATTTCTCTTATCGTCTGTCCGTACTCGTTTCCCCCGATCTCTTCGACATCCTCGCCGTACTTGAAGAACTTGACCGAATAAAGGCGGTTGATGTAGGGGCCCCGGCCCGCGTCCAGCTCGTACCAGGCCTCATCCGGCTTGCCGTTGCCGTTACTGTCCTCCTGGAACCAGACGACGCCCGGCTCCACCCAGCCCTCTCCGCTCGTTATCGAGATAAAGCCGTTCCCGCCTATCGCGTATCCGGCCTGATGCTTCACCGACCAGGTCCAGTAGCCGCCTATAGACCCCAGACTCCAGCCGTAGCCGTTGCCGCTCTCGGTGAACTGTCCGGGGGAGAAGTTTCGCAGGTCCAGGTTTATTTTGGACGGGGAGGGGGCGGGCGGGTCGCAGACCACCTTGGCGGAAGCGCTCTTCGTCACGGTCTGCCCGTCAACATAGTTCCGTCCCGTCACGCTGACGAAGACCTCCCAGCTTCCCGCCTCCTGCGGCGTCAGCGTAAGGAATTCGTTGCCGGCGCCTGACACCGCGCCGATACCCGCCGGGAAAGTCCATTCGTACGTGGCCCCCGCGTCCGTGTGGTCCGCGTTGTAGCCGACGAGCACCCGCGCCGGAGACAGCGCCAGCGGCTTTCCCGGCACGGTATGGAAGGCCCCGTCTCCCAGGAACGCGGCCCCGTTCTTGCCCCGCCCGGTCGGGTCTTCCCTGGTCCGCATGAAGCCGTGATCGAAGTAGACCTCCGGCTCTATGCCGGCCACATAGACATCGAAAGACGCGCCCGCCTCGTCCAGCTTCAGCGTGATCATCTGCTTCCCCGCCGTGCCTGGGTCGAAGCCCTCGATCTCGCCGTCCGCTATCCCGTCCCCGGCGTAAAGGATAGTCGTAACGCCGTTGGCCGTTACCGTGGCCCGGATGCGGGCGCGGGCAAGGGAAAGCGCCTGGCCCTTGATGAAAGCCGTGTCGTGGCCCCTGCCGGGGTTGGTGTCGGTACCGATCACGTCGGCCTTTACCGCCGCGCCCTTTGGCACCTTCACCGTCACGGGGAAGCTGCCGGTCTTGCCGTTGACGGACACGGTGACGGTCTGCTCCCCCCGCCGCGTCCTGTCGTAGCCGCTGGTAGAAAAGGCCGCGATAGGCTGCGTTTTCTCCACGCCGCCGGCGCCGGTAAAAGCGCCCGTTACCGTAAGGCCCCCCGTGTTAAGGCTCTGCCCCAGGTACTGCGCGATCCCGCCGGGCGGAGCCGTCACCGTGATGCTCTGCAGCACAAAATCGGAGTTGTTAACGATAACGGCGAAGTCGGCGGAATACTCCCCGCAGACGACCCGCCCTATCCGAGGCCCGGTGAGGCTCATGTCGGGCGGGATCACGGAGTACGCGGACGGGGGCAGCTCGTCCTCCGTACCGTCGTCAAAAATCCCTATAACCTCAAGGCCGTCCGCGGTAAAGCTCTGCCCCCGCGCATAGTAGAGTGTTTCCGGCGGGGAGCCGATCCTGATACCGCTAAGCTCCGGCGGAGGCGCAGCCTCCTCTTCTTCCTCCTCCTCCGTCCCGATCTCTTTCGGCGCGGCCCCGGCCCCCTGCTCGCAGGAGGCAAAAACCAGCGTCCGAACGCAAATCAGCGCCGCCCAAATCCACGTTCCAAACGGATACTTCTTTTCATTTTTCATTTTCATACAATTCCTCCATACAAGCGCCGGCGCCGGTTCGCCGGTGCTTTCAAAACCGCTCCGGGGTTTTTCTTCCTAAACTGCCCGTTAGACTTAAAGCCCCGCCCCCGGCGGTTTAAGAAATGCGGGTGATGATTACCCGCGGGCACAAAATCAGCCGTAACTGTTTCTCCTGAGCCTGTTCAAAAACTAATTGACTGTGCGCTAAAGCGCACGGTTTTGGACCAGGCTTGAGCCTGAAGGCTCTTGCGGTTTTTCAGGCCAAAGCCTTGCAAAACCGCGTTTTTTAAAGGTTGCTGGACAAGCGAAGCTTGTCTCCCCAAAACTGAAGTTTTGGAACAGCCTCTCCTGTTAAAAAATCTAAAGTTGGCTCCCGAAACGGGTGTTTTCCCCGGAACAAGGACGCCGTTCCGGAGAAAACACCCCGCCCGGCGGCAAAAACTTTGCCTCCCGGCGGGACGAAGCGCCGGCAGCCCCCGCGACACGGTAGCTGTCCGGCGCTAAAGGGACTACTCGTCCGCAAGCCTGCTCCACGAGCCGCTATCGCCTGTAACGGTCCACACATGGGTACCAGTTTTTTGCGTGGCGGTCTTGTAATAAGCGTCGAAGCCGCCGGGTTCTGCCTGGTTTTGTGCATTACCAGGGGGAAAACTATTTAGCTCATGTAGTGTAAGCGTTCCTTTAATTGTTATGCGTACAATAGTACGGACAGTGAAACAAAACTGCCCTATCGTTGTGTTCCCCGTGTTCTGGAATGTTATGGATTTGAGGCCCATTGCTTTCGCAAACGCATAATTGCCAATTGTCGTAACAGACGCGGGAAGGATTAACCCCGCGATGTATGTGTTATTTAAGATGAAGTAGTTGAAGTGCGCCGTGGTAGGACTTGAGTTTTTACCCTCCGGTATCGCGTTGCCTGTGAAAGTAACGCCGCTCAGGTCCAGCTCTATGTACCTGCTCTGCGCGAGCGCGTTCTTCAGCGTTTCCATGTTCGCCCCGCTGAAGTATTCGGCCTGCGTACCGTCGGCGAGCTTTATCTTGTACGGGTTATCCGCCGTATTAGCCTCAAGCCCGGCTATGTACCCGGTCAGTTGGTCAAGCGTCTTCGTTACCGCCTCGCCGCCGCCTCCGCCGGGGCCGGGGCCGGTCGACTCCGCTGCCACTGTGAAACGCAGCGCCCGGCTGTAGCGGATGCCGTTCCTGGTTGCAAAAACGCTTATGCGGTGTGGTTTCGGGCTGTAGTCTAAAGCGGCCAGCGTGATGGAAGCGCCGCTAGAATCCGCCGTATCGCTGCCGTCAACATACCATTCGATGTCCGTCCAGCCCGCCGCCGTCACAGTGAGCGTAACGCTCTGTGCGCCGTCCCGCCGGATCAATAGCGGGTTTGCCGTGTCGTCCGCCGGGTAGCCTTGTACCGGGATAGCCGTGTAGTCTAGCGTTCCCCAGCTTATGCCCTGGGCGCCTGTGACGGCGCCGGTCGCCGGGAAGTCTATCGCAAGAGCTTCCGCGCCGGCCGTGTAAGATAAGGCGCCGCCGGCGCTATGCGTAAAAAAATCCGCCGCTACCCCCTCGAAGGTGTAGCCCCCCTTTGGCGTGAGGCTTACCGTGGCCGTGTAGCCGGTACTTGCCGCGAAGTTGCCGCTTAAGGCCGGGCCGCCGCCTGTCGGCGCCCACACGACCGCCGCCGTGTACTGCGCCGCGCTGAAAGACGTGACGGGAGCTTCCCCGGCGACCGGCGCGGGGATCAGCGCCGTCAGGTCGCCGCCTGAGTTCACTGCCGTGAGCTCGGCAAAGTCCTCCGCCGTGAACACGTCCGTAAGCGCGCTCGTAAGGCCGGAATAGATGTGCAGCACTTCTCTGTAGCCCGCACCTTCGCTGCCTTTCGTGAGGCTTATCCGCACAATGTAGTAGCCGGGCGGGAGGTTTATCGTGCCGGTCTTTTGACCGGCTCCGCCTTCTGTTAGGTCCAGCGGCGTTGGAGGCGTCGTAATAACTTCCGTGCCGTCCTGATTCGTGATGGTAATCGTGGCGGTCTCCGCCGCGTCGGGAACGGTGATGTCGTAGCTGAAGACGCCGTCGGCTCCGCCGCTTACAGGTTCCAGCGTGATCGCCGCCTCGGTGTTTTCGCCCTGTACTACCGTGACCCCGGCATCTCCTTTGGCCGCCGCCACAAAGTCGGGATCCGTCCCGGTGTAAGCCGTAATGGTGATCGTGTAAGTGCCCACCGCCAGGATAACGGGTTCGGGGGTGGCTCCGGGCTCCACAGTTATATCGGCGTGTGCCGCGCCGCCCGAGATCGCCGCAAAGCTGATCACGTACTTAGTGAAGACCTCCGCTGCCTCGCCTAAATCAGGGTGTATAGTCCGTGCCACGCCGGGCAGCGCGCCGCCCGGCGCGGACAAGGCCGCCTGTGGGGGGGCGACCGCGTCACCAAAGCCCAGACTGATCGTCACGCTGCCCGTCTCCTTCGGCGACGGCGAATAGATGTTCTGGCAGGCCGCCAAGACCGCGAAGATGCCTAAAGCGGCGAGCGCCGCGCCCGCCGCTTTCCGCTTGCTGTGAGTTATGTTGTCCATAAACTCCTCCTAAAATATGTTATGAGAGGCCCCCGCGGGATTGTACCGGCCCTTTGGAATCCGGTAGAATGTAGCCGCGGGAGATCCGCAATAGGCGGCGGTTCCGGGGCCGTAACACAGTCCGGGGCCGCCGCCCCCTTTATGGGCGACGCAAAAGAATCCCTCCCCGCCATTCCCCTTCCGGTAAAACGAGGCTCTGAACTTATAAGCGCGCGAAAATCCGCGCTCCCTAATTCCGGGGGGGGGGGGGGGGTTTTGGTTAATAATGAGGAATGAAATGAGTGATGAATAATTGGCTGTTTTCAAGGTTAAAGGGTCGTTTGTGACTGGTAACGGGCGGTTTTTGATATATGACGGATAAGCGGCGGACGCGCCGGCGCGGACACGGAGAGGGGGTGAGGTTTTGATAGTGCGCCGCTTTGCGGCTGTCTGGTACATGGTATATCCTCCGGGCCTGTTGCGGGCGCGATTCAATCTTCGATTGAAATTTGGATTTAGCGCGGCCTGTCCCCTCCCGTCCCGGCCCCGCATACCAAAATTTCCTGGCTTATGGAATAAGACGCCGCGCCTTCCCGGCAGCCCTCATAGAAAGCAATGCTCTCTACTGCCGCCAGTGGCATCCGCGACGTCCGTGCCTTCGCGGGCGCTGCCCGCGAAGGCTCCAATCACAGTTTCGCTACAGTGGGGGATTTTCACCCCTCTTCCTTTGGTATGAAGACAGTTTACCGCCGCCTAAAATTTTTGTCAATAGAGCGCTTTCACAAAACTTCAGTTTTGGGATACAAGCTTTGTTTGCCCGGCTGCCTTGGATTTAGATGAAAAGCGGGCCGGACTTTGGTCCGGTTGGACCGCTTTTTCGTGAGCTTTTCTCAAAAGCAGCCGGATTTTGGGAAAAGCTCAATGGACCCCCGTGCGGCAAACGCGAACCCAAGGTTCGGCAGGGTGTTAAACCAGACTTTGCGAATAATCTTGCGGGCCGCCTGCCGGCGCACCCGGCGGCCCATCCCGCATTACAAATACTCTCTGAATCCGGCAATTAAGTACGGAAAATCTTTATATTTTACTTAAATCAGTAGCAAGGAGTATTGGCACTAATGATGAAGTTTTTTTCACTTGAAATGGCCGCCGGTACGCCATACCGGGCCTCGCTGCGTCTGGCGCGCGGGGCGGCGGCGCAGTTACTTTGCATCCTGCTTTTTACACGATGCGATGTTTGGAACAAGCCGCTGGTTTCGGCAATACAGTACAGAATAGACGGGCTTAAATCCATAAAAACAATATTGGTAACAAGGTATCCGTACCCGAATACGTTTACGGCGGGCGATGACGCGCCGTACAGGATGACCGCGCGGGAATGGGCGGATGATTACGGTTTGGAAATTTCCGGCATCGACGGCTTCGGCGGGACGCGCGTCCTTTCTCCTTCGGAATACACGGTCGAAACCACGGGAAACATAGCCGGTGAAGGCAGCCGGCCTGTAAGGGTAAGCCTGGCCGCCAAAAACGAATACGGCGTCGTAACGACGGAATTCAGAATCACGGTAAACGGGCGCGGCTACACGGTGGGACGCTTCAACGGTGCGGAGGGAACGGCGATTCCGTTTCCTTCGACCGCGCCGGCCGGACAAAAAGTCTCCGTGTACGTGTATCCCAAGCATAATTTCGTCCTCAAGAAAAACGGTCTCACGTACCAGGCAAGCTCCGCCCACCCGGCGGCCGGCGTGACGATCTCCGGCTGCTCCTTCGATATGCCCGCCTGTGACGTGACGCTCAAAGCCGAGTTTGACGACGTAAACGGGTTCGAAGCCATGAGGGTTTCCGGCGGCCAGAACCAGTACTACACCTCGCTTGAGGACGCGGTTTATGCCGCGGGAACCACGGGCACCGTGTACGCGCTTGCCGAAAACATTTTTATCGACAGGGAAATCCCGATAAAAAGCGGGGCCGATATAACGCTTACGGCATACTACGGTTCCCCCAAAACGATACGGCGCAGAGCGGCCTCGGCAGGCGGCGCTTATTTGGACAAGTTCTTCTCGGTTAATAGCGGCGCAAGCCTCAAGCTGGACGGCGGCAACAGCGCCGGTTTCGTGATAGACGGGGGACTGCCGGGCGGAACCGTTTCCGTCGCCGCGCTCGTCGCGGTTAACGGGGGAACTTTGACCGTGGGGGACGGCGTAACTCTGCAAAATAACGACAACAGCAACGGTAACGGCGGCGGCGTGTGTGTTTACGGCGGATTGCTTTCAATGGAGGGCGGCCTCGTCCGAAAAAACACCGCGCAGGTGGGCGGCGGCATCGCCGTCCACGCCGGCGAATTCTTGATGAAAGACGGCGCCATCAAAGAAAACACCGCCTGGATGGGCGGCGGCGTTTTCAGCAACAGCGTTTTCAGCATCGGCGGGAACGCGCTCGTCGCGCAGGATAACGATGTGTACCTGACGGACGGCAAGGTCATCGCGGTTTCCGGCAGTCTGACGCCGCCGGGCGGTCTTTCCGCAAAGATCACCCCGCAAACCCCGTCAGGATCCGGTTCCGTCGTTCTGTACGGTATCACGCGGGAAGACGCCGCGAAGTTTACCTGCTCCGCGGCGGGCAAGATGATCGTGTTTGACGGCGGCGGCCAGGGGAAGATCGCGGATATAGAGGCGAGCAGGAGCTGCGCCGCGGGCACAAGTTACCACCCGTCGTTGCAGGAGGCCGTGACCGCCGCCGCCGGAACCGCCGGTATGCCGGACACGATCACCTTGTTAAAAGACCTTGAGCTTACGGCGGCCGTCTCCGGTATAAGCGGCGCGAACAAGCATATCCGTTTGACCGTTCCAAACGGCGGCTCGTACACGGTGCGTCGCGGGGCCGGCGTTTCGGGGAGCCTGTTTAGCGTCGGCAGCGGCGCGAGCCTTATCCTGGAAGGCGGGACAGGCGGCGCGCTCACGATCGATGGCGGCGCGAAATGGAACGGCGCGGCAAGTCCCGCGAAAGGGGCCGTAAACAACGGCCTTACCGCTTCAAAGGCGATGATAACGGTGGACGGCGGCACGCTTTCGATCAAAGCCGGGGCCGTGCTGCAAAACAACCATAACGCCAATCACGGGCTGGCCCCCGAATCCCCGGATAACGGCGGCGGCGTATACGTTATAAACGGCGCGTTATTGATGGATGGCGGGGAAATCAAAGCGAACAAGACCGCGCCTGAAACCGGCGAGGGCTGTCTGGGCGGCGGCGTCTTCCTGTACGGCAATTCGTACCTGCTGATGACGGGCGACTCGAAAATCTCGGACAACTTCGCAAAATGGGGCGGCGGCGCCGGCTTAAAGGGCAGCGCCTTCGTGATGCAGGGGAACGCGGAGATAAGCGGCAACGCCGTATCGTTCAGCAGCGGAGGGGGCGGAGGGGGCGGCGTCAATTTGGACGAAAACGCCCTGTTTACGATGAAGGGCGGCGCAATCAAGGGTAACAGCACGGGCAGCGGGGTGAGGATACACAAAGGGACTTTCCGCATGGAAGGCGGCGTAATATCGGGCAACACGTCGGATTTTGACGGCGGCGGCGTAAGCGTGTCAAACAAAGGCGGCGTGTTCACGAAGACGGGCGGCGTGATATACGGCGGCAACGAAACCGCCGCCTCGCTCCGCAACAGCGCGGCGGCGGGTAAAACCGGCCATGCCGCCTACGGCGGCCCATTAAAAAAACGTGACAAAACCGCCGACGCGAACGACCCGCTGGATTCCGGCAAACAGGCATTCCTGGGAGGCTGGGAATAAGCGACCATACGGTCAGCCCGCGGCCCGCAAGCGGGTTCCGCCGTTGATTTCAGTTTGATGAGCCTCCGCACGGCAAGCGCGACCCGAAGGTTCTGCGGGGTATCTTAAGCGTTGTGTTGGTTGGAACGGAGGCTTGATCGGATGGGGTCTGACCCCGGCCCCATATATAGCGCGGTCTAGCTCTGACAACACTAGGCAAATTCGGCGCCTGGCACCCTTGCGTTACCAATTCAACCGTGAATATGTGTTAGCCGGCAGAACCTGGCGGTGATAGCTTTAAAATAGTCAGAGCTATGCCCGTGGCGCAAGCCATACACGGGCAGCGATAGCGGTTTTGCCGCCGTATGTTGTGCCTGTGGCACAACATTCCCAGGGTCTGGCGTTCCTCACGTTAGACTACCGCAGCGTACAGTTTCTTTGGGCCCTGCCTGACCTTATAACGCGGATTTGCTTCGAGTATCAGGCTCTCAAGAACTTTGGGGTCATCCGGCAGGTGGTAAGTGCAGATGGCAAGTTTGGGCGCGAATTCTTTTAGCAC
>JAISLM010000097.1 GCA_031290855.1 Spirochaetaceae bacterium | reverse complement strand
TTGTATTAAACCAGACGATATTATAAACTTCCCTACAGAACGAGCCTCCGTTCCAACCAACACAACGCTTAAGATACCGCGCCGAACATTAGGTTCGCGCTTGCCGCGCGGAGGCTCATATTTCCCGACGGTCATGTATTCAAAAAGACGGAGCTTAAACGCTTCGCTGTACCTTATCACCCAGCCCATCTTTCCACCTTTCATGTGTCAAATTTAATACAGGACGTGACACCATTAATCATTACCACTGCCAATTACCAGCAGACCCGCCGCGCCTATGTTCCAGTCTTCGCGTTCCTCCCATGCGGCTATACACGCGCCGCCAGTTTGTGAATAGGCCGTGTAGACAAAGCCGGCGGGCAGCGGGGGGAGGCCGGGGAAGGCCGCTTCGTCCTGCCGGGCCGGGGCGGACGCCATTGCCGCCCGTATATAAGCGTCGAAAGGTATCTCTTCCCCGCCGGCGGACAGGGTTTCCGCCCGCACATAGCTGACTTTGCCCGATCCGCCGCCCTTGTGAAGCGCCTTGAAGTACCATAAAACCCCGTCCGGCGTAAAGAAGTCCTCGATGTCCCAGCCTTCCGCGCCGGGAAAAGCGGAAAAAGCCGGTATCTCTACCGCTTCCAGACCGGAAACATCACTTTTGACGGCAAGAACCCTTGCCGCCGGCGGCGGAATACCGTGTTCGACAAAGAAATCATCGCGGTACAGCAAAAACGCTGGCCGCCCCTGAAAGGTGAACGCTCTCCGCATCGTGTAGCGCGGCGTCGTTTCCTTGTCCGCAAGGAAATAAAGCTCAAAGAGGCCGCCTGCCGCATCTTTTACAAGCCAGAATCCCCAGCGGTTTACCGCTATCGCAAGACCGCCCTCCCAACTGACGATGCCTGCGGCGTGTTCGGCCAGGGGCCACGGGATTAACGGCTTTAGCGCGGCATCTTCGGGGGAACTCAGCGGGCGGAGGCCCTCCCCGTCGAATTCCAGCCATAGCGGCGCCGCGCCTGCCTTTACCAGAAGCTCCGGCCTAGCCCGGCTTTCGCCACTGACCTGCGGCACTTGCGGCAGCGGACCGGGCGGCGCGGCCTTTTTGGTACAGCCGTAAGCGCCCGCCAGAAGCGGCAAGAGGATAAGCCACGGCAAAAAGCGGCGGTGACCGGCACCCTGACACTGTGCCCCGGTATTACTGATATTGTAGAGCTTTTCCCAAAACCCGCTTGGTTTTGAGAAAAGCTTCCGGAAAAGCGGTCTAAAGCCCGCTTTTTCATATAAATCTAAGGTAACCGGACAAAGCAAAGCTTGTCTCCCAAAAACTGAAGTTTTGGGAAAGCCACTGTAAGTAGAGTCTACATTCACGACTGACGAGTCTAAAAGAGTTTTGAAATAAGCTCAATGAACCTCCCCCGCCACAAAACAGCGTCAAGCGTCCGCGGCAAACCGCTGTGCGGTTTGTGCCCGACGTTCTGCCGCCCTTTTAATCCCAGAATGAGCCTCAGAACGGCAAACGCGCGCCTACGGTTCGGCGGGGGGTGTTGCGGGGGGCTAAATTAGATTCCGCGCGGCGGGCTGCCGCGTTTATCCCCCCGCTGAGGGGGGCAGCGGACAAGCCGTAGGCTTGGGAGCGAGGGGGGAGACTTCCCCCCTCAATAATGAGTGATTAGTAATGAGGAATAAAAACCCGGTAGCTGACCGCCCTTTCACATCGGGGCAATGTAAGGAAACCCACTGGCGGGCACATTTCTTTGCGCGGTGTACGCTTTATATTGAAATATGGGAGATAAAAATGTGTATGGGCGTACGGCGGGTGATGGTTTTTGCCGTGTTTGGCGCGGCGGCGGCGCTTGCGGGCTGCGAGAATGTGCTGTGGAACGATTTGGCCGTCCAGGGGACGTGGAAAAAGGACAGCGAGGTGATGTTTGTCAACAAGACGATGGTGCTGGAGATCGACAGGGACGGCATACGCTGGAAGGAGGAGGGGGCGGAGGAGTGGGAGGCGGAGCTTCCATGCACGGCGAGTTTTTGTGTACTATATATAAAGTTTCCCGGTAAAACGGTCAGGGGCTCGTATGTATGGGCGCTCAACTATATGGTGCTGCGCGGTTTTACCTGGGACGACCGCCTTGTCTGGCTTAACGGCGCGTGGAAAAAATGAATCGAGGTGTATATGTTTGACAAGCTTACGTTGAAGGTGCGGGACGTGATGCGTTTCGTGGCCGGTAAATCGCGGATCAATGAAAAGAATATCGAAGACGCGGTGGACGCTATCAAGATCGCGCTGTTGGAAGCGGACGTAAACGTCCGCGTCGTGCGGCGTTTCGTCAACTCTACGGTGGAGGAGGCGAAGGGCGAAAAGGTCATGCGGGCCGTGGACCCAGGCCAGCAGTTTATAAAGATCGTTCACGACAGGATAAAGGCCTACCTGGGGGGCGAGGATCAGGGGCTCGTGCTGAAAAGTACGGACCGGGTTTCCGTGATACTGATGCTGGGCTTGCAGGGTTCGGGCAAGACTACAAGCTCGGCGAAGCTGGCTCTGCGGCTAAAGAAGGAGGGCCGCAAGCCGCTGCTTGCGGCCTGCGACCTTGTGCGTCCCGCAGCCGCCGAGCAGATTTCCGTGCTTGCCGCCCAGATCGGCGTACCCGTTTACCGCGGCGGTGAAGGTGAAAAAGACCCGGTGAAGATTCTTAACGCCGCCCTTTCCCACGCGAAGAAGAATCTGATAGACACGGTGATTGTCGATACTACCGGACGCTTGCAGATCGACGACACGATGATGGAGGAGTTGTCCCGCATCAAGGCGGCGGCAAAGCCGGACGAGCTGCTGCTTGTCGCGGACGCGATGACGGGACAGTCCGCTGTCGATATAGCGAAAACTTTTGACGAAAAGATAGGCCTTTCCGGGGTGATCCTGACGAAGTTCGATTCGGATACGCGCGGAGGGGCGGCGCTTTCGCTAAAAACGGTTACCGGGAAGCCGCTTAAGTTCGTCGGTACGGGAGAAAAGCCGGAGGATTTAGAGCTTTTCCACCCGGAACGTTTCGCGAGCCGCATACTCGGCATGGGCGACGTGGTAAGCCTTGTAGAGAAGGC
The DNA here is from genome assembly GCA_031290855.1 of Spirochaetaceae bacterium. GTDB lineage: Bacteria > Spirochaetota > Spirochaetia > Treponematales > Breznakiellaceae > JAIRMY01. The sequence continues at coordinate 1,442 of JAISLM010000097.1, read as the reverse complement.
CCGGCAGGCGATGGACCAGGAGGAGGCGCTGGCCATTCAGCGGAAGATACTGAAAAACGACCTTACGCTGGAAGACATGCTTTCGCAGTTGCGGGCCGTAAAGAAGATGGGTTCCGTGCAATCGATGCTGGAGATGATACCTGGCATGGCGGGGCAGGTAAGCGACGACGACATTGAGAAAGCGAATTTCAGGAAACAGGAGGTGATTCTCTGCTCGATGACCTTAAAAGAACGGGCCAACCACCTGATAATAGGCCCGTCACGCCGCGCCCGAATAGCGCGTGGTTCCGGAACCTCAGTCGCGGAGGTGGCCCGCCTTTTAAAACAGTTCGAAAAGATGCGCACGATGATGAAAAAGATGACAAAAATGGGCCGCGCCGCCGGGGGCGCCGCCGCGATGCGGAACGTCATGTCCGGCGGCTTTCCACCGGACATGGCCAGGGGCCGGCGCTGAGTTTACTGATAGATCAAGGCATGACGTATATAACTTCTTGATGGTGATTCATAAAGTATGATTACCCGCAAGCGAAAGTATAGTTGATAAAAGAAGGCATAGAGGCTTCCCCAAAACTTCAGTTTTTGGGAGATATGCTTTGCTTGTCCAGATGCCTTAGGTTTATTCGCAAAGTCTGGTTTAATACCCCGCCGAACCTTAGGTTAGCGCTTGCCGCGCGGAGGCTCATTCGCGGCGGGCGGCTTCCCCTGCTGTGGGCTAAACCTGGCCCGCAATTCGGCTTTCAGGGCAGACGTACCCCCCTGGGCGGGTTAGGTTTGGGGAGGAAATGGCGGCCGCTGCGGTTCGCCGGGCGGATTATGCCGCTTACCCGGGCTCCGGGGCCACGGGAAGGGGGTATAGACGGGAAAAAGCGGCCCCAGCCGCCCGTTCCTTGCTTCGGGGTCTGACCCCGTGGGCCGACGGGGCTCCCGCCGCCTTGCGTCCGGCAAGACGTTTCCCGTTGCGGGGTCTGACCCTGTTGCGGTCCGACGGGGCTCCCGCCGCCTTGCGTCCGGCGATGCGTTTCCCGCTTCGGGGTCTGACCCCGTGGGCCGGGGGAACGTCTGCCGCCGCCCCCGCTTCCCCGCCGTCCGGCGGCTCCCCTTCCAGGATCCGCGACCGGTACCGGTCGCCCCACAGGTGTCCCGTCCGTCCATTGTCACGGTTGTTCCGCTGGGCGAAGGTCTGCTTCAGCCATTTCATTATCGCCGGCAGCTCGAACCCGTCAGCGGGCCTGATGTAAAAGGCCAGCCGGTCACCGGCAAGACTTAAGCCCCGGACCGCGAAGACAAACCTGTGCGCGGTCTCCCGGAACACCCGGTCGAACAGCGCCGGGGCCTGACCCCCTCGGAACAGGGGTTCCCTGTTGTTGACGCGGGTACTGATTTCGTACCACACGCCCTGTTTCAGCATTCTTAAATGTCTCATGCAAAATATATGTGCGCCT
>JAISLM010000096.1 GCA_031290855.1 Spirochaetaceae bacterium | reverse complement strand
ACGGCTTCATCGACGTGATGGCCCAGAAGATCATCGATCCGGTCCTGGAACCGGTATAGGAGGCGGCATTGTGATGGATACGGCTCTTGTCGATACAGCGATGGGCAAGTCGCCGGCGGGGTTATCCGGGGCGGCGTCTTAATTAATGTGTTTTCGGGTGAGATGTATCATGCCGGCGTGGCCATACGGGGGTGACGCTGGAGTCCGAGGGGGCCGCCCGCCCTGGAAATGGAGATGAAGGAACTCCCCGCAGAGTCCTTCCCCGCCCGTCATTCGGACCGGGGTGCCGGTATTGTTCGCGTCCGTATGTTGAAAAACTCATGTCCCGCGGGCTTCCGGCGAGTATACATGAGGAGCCGCGCTGTTACGAAAACGTCCGTGCCGAAGGCTGAACGGGATACTGAAACAGGAATACGGTCTCGGCTGTTTGTTTAAGAGCGGGAAACAGGACTTGGCGGCAGCAGGTGAGGCGGTGGTTCTGTACAACACCATCCGGCCCTTGACTACGAGACGCCTGAAAATACGCATCGCGGGGTCGCGTAAATAACTGTCAACCTATTTCAGGACTTGACATCCTTGAGATACGCTTGCGGGGAAAGGTCAAGGGAAAAGTGGCAGGCCAAAAAAAAACCCCCCGGGAAAAGGAGGTGATGAAACCCGGGGGGCGAACTGAAACACAAATTTAAATCATGCTCCAGCGTTATATACTCAATATACATACCTTTTTTTTTTAAGTCAACCGCCTTCCGTTCCGAACGGCAATTTCACCTATAGGTTCATTTTACCGCGCCGGCTGCGTCTTTGAGCGGCAAGCCGAAAGCCTGCGCGACGCCGGGGTATGTTACCTCGCCTTTGTACGTGTTCAAACCTAAGAGCAGGGAGGGGTTTTCACGGCAGGCTTTTTCCGCGCCTTTGTTGGCAAGCTGCAAACCGTAGCCTATAGTGGCGTTGTTCAGGGCATACGTGGAAGTTCGCGCGTAAGCGCCCGGCATATTCGCCACGCAGTAGTGGATGATGTCTTCAACGACGAAGATAGGATCGGCGTGGCTTGTCGGGCGGGATGTCTCGAAGCAGCCGCCCTGATCGATCGCGACATCAACAATGACCGCGCCCTTTTTCATCTTTTTCAGGTGGTCGCGGCGTATCAGCTTGGGCGCTTTTGCGCCCGGTATCAGCACCGCGCCGACCACGATGTCCGCGTCGTTCACATAGGTTTCCAGCGCCATCTCGTCGTTGTAGATCGCATTTACGTTGGCCGGCAGGATTTCACCCAGGTACTCAAGCCGTTGCAGGTTTACGTCCAGCACCGTAACATGTGCGCCCAGACCGGCGGCCGTCCAGGCCGCGTTTGTACCCACGGAGCCGCCGCCAAGTATCACGATGTTGGCGGGTGCGACGCCGGTCACGCCCATAGGCAGAAGGCCACGTCCGCCCTGGGTCTTCGCCGCGTAGAAAGCGCCCATCAGGACGGACATTCTGCCGGCTACCTCGCTCATCGGCTTTAAAAGCGGCAAAATCCGGCCTTCCTGCACCGTTTCGTATGCCAGCGCTATGACTTTCCGCTTCAGGCAGGCGTCAAGCAGCGGCTTGTTCGCGGCGAAGTGGAAATATGTGTATACAAGCTGATTTTCCTGCATCAAACCGTACTCCGCTTCGAGGGGCTCCTTTACCTTGATCAGCATATCGGCGGACTTCCAAACCTCGGCGGCGCTGTCCAAGATTACGGCCCCCGCCGCCTTGTACTCGTCGTCCGTAATCGCGGAACCAAGACCCGCGCCCTTCTCGATACAAACGCCGTGCCCCGCGCCAATATAGGCGCGCACCGCGTTTGGTGTCAGACCAACCCTGAATTCGTTATTTTTTATCTCTTTAGGGCATCCTATTTTCATAATATCCTCCAGATAATATTTTTTTGTCGAAGTTTTTACAAATTAATTAGTAGTTTACCGCGGCACATAAATAAAGGTGCCACCCTTATTTATACTTTCATTCAAAATAATAAAAACGCCCGATACAGTCAAATTCTAAAACAAACGCGAGGCGGACGATGTCCGGCAGGACAAGCCTCCCCTACCGCTGCAATATTTCGGGCTTCCGACGCACCCCCACCGGGGGCCGGTGTAGACGCCGCCTGCCGTACCGGCCCATTCTTCCGGGCCAAAGGCACGCTATTGGAACGGCCTTTTCCCGAAACGCCCCCTCCCCGGCTAAAAGCGCCTGCCCGGAATCATCGAACTTACGTTAAAAATTAAGGCCTTTTCAAAACAGCAAATCGCAGTTTTGTAAGGCTTTAGCCTGAAAACCACAGTGCCGGGTCCCATTTTCGCTTCCCTACATCAGTTCCGATAAAATGTCCGTTCCCCGCTACCATTTTGCGCTCCTTAAAATAAGGGCCGGGAGCGCTTGCCCGGCGCGGTTAGCCGTACTCCTGTTCGCCGTCTGCGGGCCGCGAGGCCCGCGGCGGCATTTTACTTTAAGGCGGCCGGTTTGGGTTCACCTCATTCCCGTTTCCGGGAACTTCCCCGCAATGGCTGTCAACCTGACTCCGGCCCTCCGACCCCGTCGGGCCAGGGTACCACTTTTTCCCGGATAAGTTATCATAGGGCCTCATTCCTCATTGAGCCGCGCTTTGCGTGTTGCGCAGCCTTGAAGAGTGCGCGGTTTTGCAATATAGTAGCGCTATGCGTATTTCCGTCGCTCAGATTAATTCGACGATTGGGGACTTTTCCGGCAACCGCGCCAGGATACTCGCGTTTGCAAGGCGGGCGCGGGACGAGCAGGGCGCGGAGTTCGTGCTCTTCCCGGAACTTGCGATTTGCGGTTATCCGCCGATGGACCTTTTGGATCAGGACTGTTTCGTCGAGCAGAATATAAGGACGCTGCGGCTCTTGCAGCGGGAACTGCCTTCCGGTATCGCGGTGGGGCTGGGCTATGTGAACCGTAACCCGTCCCGGCAGGGTAAGGCGCTGGTGAACGCTTTCGGCGTGATCCTTGACGGGGAGCTTGTGTTCGAGCAGGTGAAGACGCTGCTGCCCACCTACGATGTGTTTGACGAGGCGCGTAACTTCGAGCCGGCTTCCTCCTGGCCCTGCTTCGAGTACGGGGGTGAGCGTGTCGGTATCGCTATCTGCGAGGACGTGTGGCGCGAGACGGAGACGCCCGGCACGATGTACGCCGAGGACCCGGTGCGCCGCCTCCTGGACAGGGGGATAAGTCTTCTCGCCGTGCCTTCCGCTTCGCCGTACTTCGCCGGCAAACATCGCGCCCGCCTTGCTCTTGCCGAAAGGATAAGCCGGAGGAGCGGTATCCCTCTTGTCTACATAAACGCCGTCGGCGCCAACGATTCGATTATTTTTGACGGGCGTTCCTTCTTCATGGACGCGAAGCTCCGAGTGACGACCGCCGCCTCTTTCGCCGAAGACCTGGTAGCGGCGGAGGGGCGGGGGTGTTGCGGAGGAGGGGTTTCTCCTCCACCGCAGATGGTGGTAGCGGAAGACCGCGTAGCGGGTTGTAGCGAGGGGGGATCGGTGGAGGTTTTGACTGGAGTGTCAGGCACAGGTACCGTTCCAACGGCGCGCCGTGCCTTGGCAACGACCCTCTCCCCCCTTACGACTGACGAGCTTGACACTCTGGAAGACGCTCTCGTGATGGGGATTCGCGAGTACATGGCGAAGTGCGGTTTTCAGTGCGCCCATATAGGGCTTTCGGGCGGGATAGATTCGGGCCTTGTTGCGTACCTCGCGGTGAGGGCGGTCGGGGCGGAGAACGTGGTCGCTATCAGTATGCCGTCCCGCTTTTCGTCGCGGGGTTCGCGGGACGACGCGGAGGAACTGGCCGCGAATCTGGGTTGCCGTTACGAAACTCTGCCGATAGAGCCGGTGTTTACCGCGTTCCTGTCCAGTCTGGAGCGCTTGTTCGAGGGGCGTCCATTTGATATTGCCGAAGAAAACTTGCAAGCCCGCATCCGGGGTAGTCTCCTGATGGCTTTTTCCAACAAGTGGCAGTCGATGCTGCTGACGACGGGTAACAAGAGCGAGCTTGCGATGGGCTACTGTACGCTTTACGGCGATATGAACGGCGCGTTGGGGCCTATAGGCGACCTTTTCAAGACGGAAGTGTTCGCGCTTTGCCGCAGGATCAACGAAAGGGCGGCGGCGGGAGGAGGGAAGCTTGTGATCCCCCAGGCGATTCTCGACAAGCCGCCGTCCGCCGAACTGCGTCCCGGCCAAAAGGACGAGGACAGCCTTCCTCCTTATGACGAGCTTGACGGGATACTCAGGCTGTACCTCTTCGATAATCTGAGCGCGGACGAGATAGCGAAACGCGGGAAGGACAGGGAACTTGCCGCGTGGGTGATAAAGGCTGTGGCGCGCGCCGAGTTCAAGAGGCGGCAGGCGCCGCCCGTGCTGAAAGTCTCGCCTCGCGCCTTCGGGATGGGGCGGCGTATGCCGATTGCCCGCGCCCTCTACGAAACTTCCTCCATACCGGACTAGCTATGGCCCCGGAAGCTTATATCGATACCGTACAGGCCCCGACTCTTGACGAATGCAAGCGGATCGTGCGGGAACGGTACGGGGAGCGGGCGTATATCCTTAACCACAAAACGGTCAAAAGCGGCGGTTTCCTGGGGCTTTTCAAGCAGGCAAACGTGGTGGCGGCTGTCGTTATTCCGCCTATAAGGGTGCCTGACCCTACAAAACAGCCGCAGGCGGTCACGCCAAAGCCTGTTGAGCAGCCGCTTCCCGGTATCGGCGAGATACTGGATCAGATCAAGGTTCTGGGCGATAAAATTGAGGCGAACCTCGGCCCTGACCCGCGGACACAAGTTCCCACGAAAGGCGAGCATGAGGCGCTTGTAAGGCTTTCGGACGATCTGGAGAGGAACGACTTTAGTCCGTCCTTCCGCCGTGAAATTCTGGAACGCGCCCGCAGGGAATTTTCCCTTGAGGCGTTGAATGATTACGAGGAGCTTCAGCAGAAGGTTTTGGCGTGGATAGGTGAAAGGATAGAGGTGTACAACAACCCGGGGCCGCACAAGCGTCCGCGTATCATCGTGCTTGTAGGGCCCACCGGCGTAGGCAAGACGACGACGGTATGCAAGCTTGCCGCGACCCTGAAGTATCCCGAGGACAACAGCGAAAAGCAGAACGTCAGTATGATCACGATAGACGTATACCGTATCGCGGCGGCCAGGCAGCTTGGCGAACTGGCGAAAGCCCTTGAATCGGACTTTATCGCGGTCAACGACGGGGACGAATTGAAAAAAGAACTGGCGCTTCGTTCCGATTCGTTTGACGCGATCCTGGTGGATACGATAGGCCGCAGTCCGCGTGATTCTGTCGAGCTTGCGAATATGAAGAATGTTCTTGAAGCTTGCGGGCCGGACGCGGAGGTCTACCTTACTTTTACGGCTTCGGCAAAGTACCGTGATATTGTCGAAACGATGCGGCAGTTTGAGCCTTTTGGATACAGGGCCGTGATCGTTACAAAGCTGGACGAGACAAAACAGCTTGGAAACGTGATATCGGCCCTGGCGGAACGGGCAAAACCGCTTGCTTTCGTGACTAACGGACAACCCTGTACCCCCAGATACATCCAAGAGGCCGGCATTCTCCATCTACTAACGAATCTGGAGGGTTTTAAGCTTGACCGTGAGCGACTGGAAGCCCAATTCACCTACGGCGGTTTCCGCCTGTAGCGTCGGCATGGGGATTACGCGCCCGCTTTTCGCAGGTAGACCGGGCTTTCAGGCTCATCCGTTTGGGCCGCTGTACGACGCGGACTGTACCAGGCTTGTCCTTGGAACCATGCCTTCTCCCGTTTCACGGCAGAAGGGTTTCTACTACGCGCATCCCCGGAACCGCTTTTGGGCTATTCTGGCCGCTCTGTTCGGCGAGCCCTTCCCCGAATCAAGCGAGGAAAGGAAATTTTTTGCGCTAAAACACCACATCGCACTCTGGGACGTGCTCGCTTCGTGCAAGATTGTCGGGGCTGCGGACTACACGATAAAAATGCCCGTATGCAATGATTTTTTGCCCTTGCTTGAAAAGACCAGGATAAACCGCGTTTACACGACCGGGAAACAGGCTTACGATCTGTATACGAAACACTGTTACGGCACGACAAAAATTGCCGCCGTCCCGCTGCCCTCTACAAGCCCGGCAAACTGCCGCGTCTCGTTTGCCGAACTGCTCGAAAAATACGCCGTGCTTCGGAACTGAAGGCGGCTCTTCATTAAAGGCCGCGCGGCTTTGGCCGTGCCCGGCCCAAAGCGGCGGGCCGCCTGACGAGAAGGATCGAGGCGTTTAGCAGCAGGATCAGCGCAAACAGCACGATGCCTATCGAAAACAGGATGCTGCCGTGCCTCCCCTGCGCGTAGCCCATCTCCATCGCGATCGTAGCGGTCAGCGTCCGCACGCTGTCCAGCGGGCTGTCTACAAACTGTACCGAATTGCCGGCGACGAGAATCACCGCCATCGTTTCGCCGACGGCGCGGGAAATGCCCAGGATCACGCCCGCTATCACGCCGGAACGGGCGTGAACCAGCACCACACGCCAGGCCGTCTGCATACGGCTCGCGCCAAGCGCCATGCTCGCCTCGCGCTGGGACTGCGGTACGGCACGCAGGCTCGTCTCGGCGATTGTGATCACGGTCGGCAGTATCATCACGGCCAGCACGATCACCGCCGTCAAAAGGCAGTTTCCCGACGCCGTGTGAAAGATGTTTTTTACCAGCGGCGACAGCATCGCGAGGCCGAAAAAACCGTATACTACGGACGGAATACCGGCCAGAAGCTCTATGCAGGCCCGCAGCGGGGCGGCGGCCTTTTCCGGCAGGAATTCCGCCAGAAACACGGCGCATAGAAGGCCGATAGGTACGCCTATCAGGATCGCGCCGAAACTCGCAAGCACCGTACCGGCAATCATCGGGAGTATGCCGTAGACTTTTTGATAGGTGGGCCGCCACTCCAGCCCCGTTATGAAGCGGAAAAAGCTGTAAGGCGGCTCAGGCAGAATGATGTGTACCTTTTGGGCCAGACCCGGCATCGCGCCCGGAAACTCCGCCGTGTACACGTAGGCTTCCGGGTTGGCAAGCTCGGCGGCGCCGCCCGCAAGCGTAAGCTCGCTTCCGTCAACCGTGAGGTAAAGGCCGCGCTCCGCCCCGACGCCGGCGAAGCTGATCGCGATGTCCCGCGTACCCTCAGGCAGTTCTACCGTGCCTTCGCCTGAGTAAAAGACACCGTTCACCCAGAGGCCGTCGACCCGCTCGCACACGATCCGTACGCCCCGCGCCGTGCCGAATAAAAAAGGCTGCGCCCCCTCCACGAACACGAACAGCAGGATCGCCCCCAGCGCCAGCACGGAAACGAACGACGTAACCGTAACCAGCGCCGCGAAGAAGCGATCAACCTTTTTCCGCATACCCAGGCCCGCCGACGGAACAAGCGCCGGCGGTGCGCTTTTGCTCATTTTACGGAGATCCAGCTTTTACCGACGATCTTTTGCGCTTCGGCGGACATGATCCACGTAAGGAAGGACTGGGTTTCGGGTTTTACCGCCGCCTTTTTATAAAGGACGATGAAGGGGCGGGCTATTTTGTAAGTACCGTTAACCACGTTTGCGGTGGAGGCGGCGACGCCGTTCACGTTAACCGTCTTGACCGAAGTGTCGACGGAACCGAGCGAGATGTAGCCTATCGCGTCCGCGTTCCGCGAGACTTCCGCCTTCACCGCGCCCGTACCGTCAAACTCCGTCGCGCCGGCGAGCAGTTTGTCCTGAAACTTGACAATCTCTTCGAAAGCGCCACGTGTGCCGGAGCCCGGTTCCCGTGAGACGACGGCGATCTTGCCCTTCTTTGCCCCGCCCGTTACCGCGCTCCAGTCGGTGATGACGCCGGTATAGACATCCCTGATCTGCTCTAGCGTCAGGTTGGCCACCGGGTTATTTCCGTTCACGATCACCGCAATCCCGTCAATCGCAATCACGAGCTCGGTGAGCCCCAGCCCCTTCTCCGTCGCCGAAAGCTCGCGGCTGGACATCCCAAGCTCGCTCGTACCGGCGGCTGCGGCCTTGATACCGTCCGAAGAACCTGTTCCGTTGATGTTGATCGTGACATTGCCGCGCAGTTTCTTGTAAGCCGCGGCCAGTAGTTCCATCAGCGGGCTGACGGACGTGGACCCGCTCACTTCGATAGTGTAAGGGGCCGGAGCCGCCGGAGCCTGCGAAGAGTTCCCGCCGCCCCCCGTCTCGCTTGTTCCGCGCGCAAAAGCCGCGCCCAGCGCCATACAACCCAAAACCAGCATAACTATCAATCTTTTCATTGAAAAACTCCTTAAAAGTATTGGATGTTTAAAAGCTACGCCTGCCATGTTAGCCATTTATGAAGGTATTGTTAGAAAAGCGTTAAACCAACACGAATAATTAATAATGGGGATGGTGGATATATGGAGGGCTGTCCGGTCGTCCTTGAGATAGCGGCTGGAGTTTGTGCAGGAAATTTTTATTCGCAAAGTCTGGTTTAATACCCCGCCGAACCTTCGGTTCGCGCTTGCCGCGGCTCACGTAAGGCAAAGCCTACAAAGATTTGGTATTAAACCAGACGATATTATAAACTTCC
>JAISLM010000095.1 GCA_031290855.1 Spirochaetaceae bacterium | reverse complement strand
TTGTATTAAACCAGACGATATTATAAACTTCCCTACAGAACGAGCCTCCGTTCCAACCAACACAACGCTTAAGATACCGCGCCGAACATTAGGTTCGCGCTTGCCGCGCGGAGGCTCATCGTCCAATTCGGCGCCGGGCACTTTTGCGTCACCCGAATCCCTCTGGGGTTTAAAATTTCAGCGACAACCCGGCGCTCAGAACCGATACCGCGCTGTAACCAAGTTCAACATAGGCGCCGATATTTTCTGTAAAGAAATACCGCGTTCCCAGATTGAACCCGTAGAAAAACGTGCTCAGGTCGTTTTCCGTCGTGACGGTTTTATCGGCACTCATACCGTAGCCGGAAACGGTCGTTTTTACCTCCTGTGAATAGACCAGCCAGCCCAGGGTAAGACTGACATAGGGATCAAGGTTTTGTAAGAAATTGAAGTGATAACTCGCCTTCGCCCCAAAACCGGCCAGCGTCCCTTTGTATGAACTGTATGCGGTCAATTTCTCGTTGTACCCGGTAATGCCAAAATACGCGCCAACAGACAAGGGTATCTTGGCCTTGGCCAGGACGTACTCAGCGCTAAACGAGATCGGAGGAAGCGACATCTTGTAGGGAAGAATGCCAACCCCTATCCCGCCGTTGACAAAGATTTTCGAGCCTTCAATCCCCGGCGCGTAACTGTTGTACCACGCCTGTCCGAACGCCCCTCCCGCGGCAGCCGCCGCGAGAACCGAAAGTAACACAAGTTTTTTCATGATAAAAACTCCTCTTGGGGTTTACACCCCCTAGAATTCCCGCCCACAAGAGCAGGCTTCCCCTTGCGGGGAAGCAACAGCCGGTTTAGCTCCGTACGGAGCCGTCCGGCGGCGTTGCCGTAAATAGGCCAAAACGACCTATTTTGGGGCGCAATTCCCCGAACTAAGGCTTAGGCGCCGTAAAATTCTGTAGGAATAGTCCCTGAAAGATAAGAATACCTCTCTTATCAGCAGTAAGTCAATCCCCCAAAAGTAAGTAATATTGCTTTAGGGGTATGTATGCCGGAGCAGATGTTAGGTATTAGGGACGTATTGGCTCAAAATTTGAAGATAAACCGCCGTAGCTGCGGCCTGACCCAGGAGAAATTGGCTGAAAAAGCGGGCATTTCGGCGCATTATCTGGCTATGGTTGAAGTAGGCCGCAAGTTCCCAACCCCTGAAATGCTGGATCGCCTCGCCGGAGCCCTTGGTATCGAGACATATAAACTTTTTGAAATGCCTGCCGCTCCCGAAGACGCCCTTAGACTGCTCAGGCAGGATATTGTAACCGAAATAGAGCAGCTTGTCGTAAAGGCAATAAAAGAAACCCTCGCCGGCGTCCGCAAGGACTAGCCCAAACATCGGGTGTCAAGTCCTGAAATAGCTTGACAGATATTTACGCGACCCCGCGGTACGTATTTCAGGCGTCTTGTAGTTAGAGTCCGGGTGAGGCCGCCTGGCGTCGTACGGAAACACCGCCCCATGAGCCGCCGCCTCCGGCGCCCATCCCTCATTACTGATTTAGGGCCGCCTCTGACGGGGCATTTTGCGGTAACGCAAAAAAACTTCCCCGGAAAGCGGAACAATTTCCGGGGAAAGTAAAAAAATCCCGGGAACGCGGAAGCTCAAAATGAGGAAATATCCACGTTTCGGGAGCTAATTTTAGAGTTTTTTTTCATAGGAGAAACAGTTATGACTGATTTTGTGCCCGGAACCTGGGCTGACAGAGCGGTATTTGGTCGGAAATTCGCGGCCAGAGTGACGAAGCGTACTCGACTTCTCGGCATACCTGCGGCGGCGCGTAAAAGCAAAAAAAACTTGCTTTGTGAAAAAAACCGTGCTTTAATTAAGAAATAAGGGTGGTTTGGGCTTTTATGGATAGTGAAGACTATTTTATTATTGTGCGATGTCTGGAATGTACGCATAAGGGGTGCGCCGTTGTTTGCAACAAAACCGCGCTGGCTTTTATGCACGGCGATCTGCTCGTCGATACGCAAAAATGCCCGAAATGTTCTGACGGCGGCCTTAAACAGGGCCTGCCGGAATGCATTGCGGACTGCGGGTATGCCGTTCAAAAAGCCATTATCACGGTGATGACTACCGAAGACAAACGGACGCAGGCGGTAAACGCACTATCATTGCTATAGCAGGGCCGGCGCGAAACCGGCTCAATTTAATATTTAATTATAAGGAGTAATTATGAGTGTAAAGCAATCGTTTTTTGTGCTGGCCGATACTGAAAAGTGTACGGGCTGTCGCGCCTGTGAGCTTGCCTGCTTCGCCGGACATCAAAAGAGAAAACCGGTGACCGTGGGCAACATCACGTCCCCGGTGACTCCGCGTCTCTACCTTACACGCGGGGAAACCCTCTGTATGCCGGTTCAGTGTCATCACTGTGAAGACGCCCCCTGTCTGCGTTCATGCCTGACGGGCGCGATCAAAAGGCAGGACGGCGTTGTCGTCCTTGACCCGCACCGCTGTATAGGCTGCCGCAACTGCGCGATGGCCTGCCCTTTCGGTGCGGTCCATGTTTTTTCAGGCGAAGAGGTGACGGAAAACACCGAATCATGCTGTACAAAAAAACTGGTCTACAAATGCGACCTCTGCATTGACGCGGAAGAACCGGCTTGCGCGGCAAACTGTCCAAACAAGGCTCTGCGCCTTGTCGATCCCGCCGCGGAAATCACCGAAAAACGTATCGCCGCGATAAACGCTATGGGCGTGTTCACTTCCGAAGCGGGCGCGCAAGCCGCCGGTAACGAAGGAGGTAACTGATGACGGTAATCACAATTGATAAGGATATTTGCACGGGCTGTCAGGAATGTGCCAAGGTCTGCCCGGTCTACGCAATCGAAGGGAATCCGCACGAGCCTCAGAAGATCATTGAGGAACGCTGCGTAAACTGCGGCCAGTGTGTGCAGAAGTGTAAATCATACATCTCGCTTGTTGACCACGGCGCGGAGCTTTACGCCCAAAAACGAGCGGAACGCCGTCTGCCCGAAACGGTTACGGAACCGCTGTTCGCGGCTTACAACGTCTGCCACCTTGACGAGGTAATCGCCGCGTTAAAGAGTTCCAAGTTCACGATGATAATGGCGGCGCCCGCCGTCCGCGTCGCGATAGCGGAGGAGTTCGGTATGCCGCTCGGCTCGCTCACCCCCGGCAAGATGGCCGCCGCGATGCGCAGGATCGGCTTCAAAAGGGTTTATGACACGAACTGGAGCGCAGACCTCACGATCATGGAGGAAGGGACGGAGCTTGTTAAACGTGTGACCGGCGGCGGCGTGCTTCCGATGTTCACGTCTTGCTGTCCCGCGTGGATAAAGTACATGGAGGATCAGCACCCCAATCTGACCAAGCACCTTTCGACCTGCCGCAGCCCGCAGCAGATGTCGGGGCCGATGTACAAGACCTACGGCGCCCAGCTCAACAAGGTTGACCCGAAAGACATCTACCTTGTTTCCGTGATGCCCTGCACCGCCAAACAGTTTGAGTGTTCGAGGCCGGAGATGAATTCTTCAGGACAGCGCGATGTCGACGTGGCGATAACGACCCGCGAGCTGGCCTACCTGATCAAGCTTTTCGGCATAGACTTTGCCGCGCTGCCGGACGAAGAATTCGATCTGCCGCTCGGCGATTACACGGGCGCGGCCACGATCTTCGGCGTTACGGGCGGCGTAATGGAGGCGGCGCTGCGTACCGGCTATACGTTGATAACCGGCAAAGAGCTCGGCCCCAAGGACGTAGACATCCAGCCCGTGCGCGGCACGGAAGGCTTCCGCACGGCGGACATAAAGGTCGGCGACCTTACGCTGAAGGTCGGAATACTGACCTACCTTAAAAACATCGACCCGGTAATCGAAAAGCTGGAGGCGGGTACGCTCGACCTGCACTTCGTCGAGGTGATGAGCTGTCCCGAAGGTTGCGTTTCGGGCGGCGGCCAGCCCAAACTAGTGCTTGACGCCTACGTTCCAGAGGCTTACAAGAACCGGCGCGAGGCGACATTCGTCCACGACAAGGACCTGCCCAAGCGCAAGAGCCACGAAAATCCGGCGATCAAAAAGACCTACGACGAGTTCCTGAAGGAACCTTGCGGCGAAAAGTCCCACCACCTGTTGCATACAACCTACAAGGGTTCAGGCGGACACCATTGAAAAACCGGTAAACCACCGTTTCACAGCCGCTTACAAGGGGCGGCCGTCCAACCGGGCGGCCGCCCCAGTTTTTTACAGCGCCCGGCCACCAGCAGGTTTCCTCCGTATGCCCACGCTGTGAAACAGGCGACGGCCTTCCGGAAGAACTCATTCCTCATTCCCCAGTCTTCCTCCGTCATTTGGATAAAGCCTTCGCCATATCGTGAATAACCATCAACTGTTCGCTTTGACACTTCCTAAGTTCGTCGTCTTCTGTATCCTCTTTGGCGGCAAACCGGGTGAACCATGTATTCGTGAATATCCTCACTTATAATCAATGCCTCAACAACAGGCGGATTACAAGCTACGGCGACAGGCCCCCGTTTTATCTGTCACCCGTTACCGGGGTCTGTCCCCGGCACTATATGTAGCGTACCGGCTTGCTCCAACACTAGACAAATTCGGTGCCAGGCACCTTTGCGTTACCGCCTCAATTTCTTCATGCCTACCATGAAGCTCGAAAGCAAAGTAAAGGCCGGTTCCAAAGAGATCAAAAAATACGACGAACCCCGCAGCCCTTATCAGCGTCTTCTGGAATCGGACGCGCTCCCCACGGAGGTAAAAGCGGAACTCACCCGGCTGTACGGACTGTACAATCCGGTGCAATTACAGCACACTGTCAACAAGGCTATCCTCGCGTTGCGGGAGGCCATTGTCGCCCGGTCCCCTTCTTCGGAAAGGAATCCGGCGGCCTAAAGTTACTTTTTTCTAAATGAGGCAACCGAGCCTAAAGTTACATTTTGAAATGAGGCATTTCG
>JAISLM010000094.1 GCA_031290855.1 Spirochaetaceae bacterium | reverse complement strand
CGCTTTTTGTCCGGGTCATAGGCATAGCTGACCTGGTATTTGTAATAGGCGCCTTTGATGAGTTTAATTTCGGTGTGGGGCTCCTTGAAGGGGATGACCCAGTGTGGAAGCGGCATAATGAACCTCCCTAATTAGGTATTCTAAAGTCTATCATGTGCTTTCACGTAAGTCAATATATTACAAGAATTTAGGTGAAAAAAAGTAATGACAGGGGTAAATTTAGGCGGAGTTAGGGGTTAACTGTAACACCCGCCTGAAAACCGGGGGATAGGCTATATCAGTGAAAAGACGACTGGCGTCAATGTCCGTAGTACCTGACGGTGACCGGGAACGGGCCGGTTTTGGGGGTATTGGACCGGTCAGGTTATAAGCGGCCTGAAGCGAAGGACGAAACGGCGGACCACGAGAGCCGGGAAAGTGAGTCTGGCCGGGGAGAGGGAGAGTTTCAGGCGGCGCGGGAGGCCCGCCGGCCCACAGCAGGGTCAGGCGCCATAGCGGGAAACGCCTCGCCGGACAAGCGGCGGCGGATATTACGCTTCCGCCACCGCGTCTTTATGGCACCAGCCTTCTTTGCCTTTTTCCGTTCTTATCTTCGCCCATTCCTCGTTCTTGTTTACGGTAGCTTCCAGGCAAATAACGGTTTCATCTATGTTCAACCAGTCGACGATCCCGGAATTTATATCCGGCTGTGGCTGCAACGCGACTTCCTTTGTTACCCTGAATTTCGCTATATTCGCAAATTCGGCTTTTAACCTTTGCGCCTCCGCTTCCTGCTCTTCTTTTTCCTTTTCGGAGGCGATCCGTTGTCTTTCGAATTCGATTTCGTTTTCTTTGGCTTTTGCCGTTTTTACCGGCGCGAAACCGATAGCGAGCAAGGCAAATATGCCGAAAAACAGCCCCAGGCCAAACCATGCGCCCGTGCTGTAACCCTTTTGGCTTGCGAGCCACGCGCAAAAAATAGGCGAGATAAGTAAATATAGAACGATAATCAGAGTAACAAAGACACCTAAAGACCCGTAAAGCAAACCCATAAAACATCTCCTTTAAGTAATTTCAACTGAGCTATTTCCGCGTAAGGCTAAGCATGGACGGATTCTGACAGAGATTCAACAGCCGCCGGAGCGGCGGCTAGCCGCCCAGATTCATCAGGATGTCGAGCATCGAGTTTACCGTGGTAACAAAACGGGCCGCCGCCTGGTAGCCGTGCTGGTACTTGATCATGTTAGCGAGTTCCTCGTCCATGTTGACGCCGGCGACGGACTGCCTCATATCGTGGAGTTGCTTCATTATCTGGGCCTGGGTTTCCAGGGCGCGGCCCGACTGTTCGCCCAAAAGCCCTATCCGCCCCATGCTGTCGGCAAAGTAGTCGTCAAAGGTGCCGAGCCTACCGACCGTCACCACCGTATTCCGGATCGCCGCGATGGCGAGTGCCGCCTCGCCGTTGCCCGGATTGGCCGGACGCCCGTTCTCGCCGTAGCCGGAAGCGACGGACGCGGTCTCGCGCCGCAGAACCGGGTTCACCTCGATCCAGCCGGACGGGTGGGCAACGGGCGCGGTGGAATACTCCCCTCCCCGGAAGACCGCGACGGCGTCAGGCGTCTCCCAGTTGAACGCGCCCTCCGGCCCGGAAGCCGCAAGCAGGCCCGCGTAGCCCTCCAGAAAGCGGCCGGAATCCTCGATATGCCGTATCACGAAGTCCGGCTCGTCCCGGCTTTCGGTAACCGTGCCCTTCAGCGAGAGCCGCCCTTCGCGGTTCAGCCGCGCCGTCACGTCCGCGCCGGAATTGTTGATCCGGCTTATGATGTCGGCAACAGTGTCCTCTGCATAGTAAGGAATCTGGGTAAGAGCCGCGCCGCCCGCCCCCGCCGGGTCGAAAGCGGACAGAGTAATCGTCCCCTCAAGGCCGACCTGCGCCCGCTCGTCAAGCCTATTTGTGCCATTAACGCGGTAAATATAAGTTGAATCATAATCTCCGTCTCCATTACGGTCATAGTTTCCGTTCACATTCGTAACAAAATGATGCTCGGTAAAGAAATCAAGCCCGGTTCTGCCGTTTATACCGTAACCGGCGCGGTGATTCTCGTTCACGAGGTCCACAAAGTTCATCGAAAGGTTGTCCAAGGTCTGAATCTCCCTCTCAATAGTGTCGTCGCGCAGCTCAAGCAGCGCGGAAAGGCTGCCCCTCCCCCGCACCGGCTCGAAAAGATCGCCCGTGTCGGCCCAGCTTATCCTGCCGTAACCCTCCGTATCGACGCCGCGCGTTACCTCGAACTGCCTCCCGATCCTGCCCTGCACGAGTACGAGGCCGCCGGTATGCACCATGAATTCGTCCGCGTCCCGCCTGTCCACCGTGATCTCGATCACGGAAGACAGCTTGTCAACAAGCAGGTCGCGGCGGTCGAACAGGTCGTTGGGCCGGTCACCCTGCGCGATAATCCGCTGGATGTCGCGGTTAAGGCCGGCGATCTGGCGCGAAAGCTCGTTGACCCGCTCGACGGTCAGCATGATGTCCTCGTCCGCCATGTCCTGCAGACTCTTGAGGCCGCGAAAACGGTCGTGGATACCGTCCACCAGGGTCTGCGCCCGTTCAAGCAGCGCGGTACGGGGCGCGGAATCGGCGGGATGGCGCGAAAGCTCCTGCCAGCCGTCCCAAAAGGCGTCCATCTTTGCGCGCAGCGAGTTGTCGCCCACCTCAAGGTACATCTGATCGAGTTGCCTGACGTAGGGATCGCGTGTTTTCCAGTAACCCTCGCCGCCCGCCTGCGCGACGATCCTCCTGTCCAAAAGCTCGTCCCGTATCCGCTCGATCCGGCTCACGACGACACCCTGCCCAAGCTGGCCGGGCCTTTCCTCGCGGTTGAGGCCGGGCATGAAAACAGGATCCATCTCGGCAAACTCGACACGCTGCCGCGAGTAACCCTCGGTCGAGGCGTTGGAAAGATTGTGCCCCGTCGTCTGCAAAGCCTGTTCGTGCGCGCCGAGGGAACGCTTCCCCATTTCCAACGCGCTAAAAGTCGAAGTCATAAGCCGCCACCTCCGTTAAAAGCGCCTGTCAAGCACGATACCGCCAAAGTTGGCGTTCCGCTCCGCGCCAGTTTTACCATAAATCTTGCCGCGCTTTTCCGGGAAAGCCGCTTCGAGGATGCCCGACACAAGGGCGCGGGCCTCGGAAAGGTAAGAGGCTAGCGCTGCAGCCCTAAAACGCACACGGGCCGCCTCCAGCCGCACCTGCCGGTACAGATCGCACAAAACCCTCCGTTCCTCGTCCGGAAAACGCCGCACAAACTGGTAGAAAGCGCCGGTGGAGCCGTTCACCCCCGGCATCAGAGCGCTCCGCGCCTCCTCGTAGCCCGCTATCCGCGCGCCAATCTCGTTCATCGCGCTGATACGGCCGTCAAAATCCGCCCATTCCCTGCGCTTCACCGCCTCCGCGACAAGCTCCGCCGCCGCCCCCGCCTCGACAAGCGCCTCAAGCTCACGGCCCAACACCGCCCTGCACTTTACAAATCCGTCATTCATTTCCATGCCACCTCGTTTAATTATCGGATTTTCCCAGCCCTGCAAATAATGAATAATGCGTGATGAATAATGGTAGGGCGGCCAGTCTTGATCATTAGGGGGAAGTCGTGCCAACGCTTCGCGTTGTTGGCTTACAGAGTTTGCTACAAATACCTACGGCATTTGCTTAACGCAAACTCCAGGCGAAACGGTGACCTACACCCCCGCGTTACCCAGGCAAATTCGGTAGCGGGCGCTTTTGCGTAACCGTCCCTTGCCACCAGTTACGGGGTCTGACCCCGGCCCCATATATAGCGCAGCCCAGCTTTCCGGACGCTAGGCAAATTCGGTGCCCGGCACCCCTGCGTTACCCCGCAAGCATGATCTCCGCGCTTGCTCAGCCGGCTAGTGGGGGAGTTTGTTCCATTCGGATTTGCGGACGCTGTTGTGGCGGATCACGATTTTTTCGTAATCTTCGAATTCGACCGTTGTTTCTATGCGGCTGCCGCGCAGCAGGTTTTCGTTGTCGTACAGCATGAATTCCCAGCGAATCGGTTCCGCCTCTTTTACCAGTACCTTCGCGATTGGAAGCGGCAGCGGGTAGTAGAAGTTTTCGTTGTTCGGGGAGACCTGTGATATGAGCAGCGTGTTGTTCTCGATTCTGTAGGACAGCATCATGTTTACGCCGGAGGAAAAGAAAGCGAAGGCTTTGCCGTTGGGGAGGATGCGGATCAGTTTGATCCCTGTGTCCCCGCTCCAGAGGCCGAACAGTTTTTCGGGAACGATAAGCTCGGCGTCGGGCGCTTCGGGCGCTTCCTGTGAATCGTCGCGCCATTCAAACGCGGCGTTGACGATGTTGTGCATATCGAGCGCTATGTCTTTCGTTGTTTTGCGGCTGATCTTCTGCCGTGAAAGCTCGCGGGAGGAGGCGTCGCTGACGACGAGTTCAAAGACGCTGCTGTCGTTCTCCGGGTACAGGCTGGTTTTTATGAAGTAGTCCGGGTTCCTTTCGATGTAAGCCTCGTCCGCCGGGCCGCCTTCCGCCCGCTCGCCTTCGGGCGGCAGCACTATCACGTCGCTCTTGTCGGAAAAGTAGGCGTATATCAGGGTTTCCAGCAGGCGGGCTTCTTCGGGGCTGGTTCCCGCCGCCTCCAGCGGCTGAATTTTGAACACGACCTTGCCGTCCTGCGCTTCGGGACGGGCAAGAGCGCAAAGCGCAAGGATCACGGAAACCAGCACCTTTTTCATAGTAAACATTATATCGGCAAAGCGGCTTAAAAAAAAGACGGCAAGGCCCTTCGTTCAGGCTATCGTGCGTACCCGGATTATGCCCGGAATATTTTGCAGGGCAGCAAGTATCGAGGCCGGGATCTCCTGCTCCGTGTCGATGATGTTGTACGCATAGCCGTCCCTGTGGTGGTTGATCAGGTCGGTTATGTTTATGCCGCCGGCCGCCAGCAGGGTCGTGATCTGGCCGACCATGTTCGGGATGTTGCGGTTCGCGGCAAGCAGGCGGTACGGGGAGTTGCGGGACAGGCGGCAGGACGGGAAGTTTACCGAGTTCTCTATCACGCCGTTTTCGAGGAAGTTCTTTGCCTGCTTTACGGCGCATATCGCGCAGTTTATCTCCGCTTCGGGGGTCGAGGCGCCGAGATGCGGTATGCAGATAACTTTGTCGTTTTTCAGGAGTTCCACCGTCGGGAA
The DNA here is from genome assembly GCA_031290855.1 of Spirochaetaceae bacterium. Lineage (GTDB taxonomy): Bacteria > Spirochaetota > Spirochaetia > Treponematales > Breznakiellaceae > JAIRMY01. The sequence goes on along the minus strand of JAISLM010000094.1, from coordinate 1,547 downwards.
ATCGGTTATGTACACGGAAAGCCGTCCGCTTTCCAGCGCCGAGATCACGTCCGCCTCTTTTGCCAGCCCGCCGCGCGCAAAGTTGAGGAGCCGCGCCCCCTTCTTCATGATCCGTATCTTGTCGGCGCTAAGCATATCCTTCGTCGCGTCGCTGTACGGAACATGGATGCTTACATAGTCGGAGTTCCGCAGGACATCCTCTATAGTCTCGGCGTGGCGAACGGAGCGGGACAGGTTCCAGGCGGCGTTGACGGAGATGTACGGATCGTAGCCTATCACGTCCATGCCGAGCGCGGCTGCGTCGTTGGCGACCATCACGCCTATCGAACCGAGCCCCACAACGCCCAGCGTCTTGCCGGATATTTCCGGCCCCTCGAAACGGCTCTTCTCTTTCTCGACGAGGGCGGAAACGTCTCCGCCCGCCGACGCTCCATCTTTCAGTGACAAAAGCCAGCGTATCGAATCGGATATCTTCCGGGACGACAGGAACAGCGCGGCCAGGGTAAGTTCCTTTACCGCGTTGGCGTTTGCCCCCGGCGTGTTGAACACGACGATCCCGCGCTCGCTGCACTCTTCGACCGGAATATTGTTGTAACCCGCGCCGGCACGGACGATTGCCAGAACACTTTGCGGTATACTGACCTTGCGCAGGTCGGCGCTGCGCAGCAGAATCGCGTCGGGGTCGGCCGTTCCGGGACCGACTTCATATTTGTCCGCGCTAAACAGGTACAGCCCTTCCGCCGCGATACTGTTCATTGTTTGAATACGAAACATTTTTATGTCCGCCTTTTATAAAAATTGATTTAGCCGCCCGCCTCCGCCGTGTCGCGGAAACCGGGCGGCCCTTATGATTGTACATCATGGTGGATTCAAGCGGCAAGTTCAACAGAAAAAAGCTCGAAAGGCGTTTTGCCCCCGATACTTTCAACGGCAGCGAATATATCAGTTTGCCGCCTTATCTATAGCCCCGGCCCCAAGGCCCGACAGCGGGTCTCCCCCGCGTTCAAGATGATAGGGGCGATGGCCTTCCGAATAGACACATTATTCATTAACCAGGGCGTGTTCACGCAACGGGGAAGTAAGGAACAAACGGCGATGAGACATAAGGCGAGGTAAATGAGCCTCCCCGCCGCCGGGTTCTAAACTTGACCCATAAAAATTTTACCTGACGAAAAGCCCCCCGCCGCTCCGCCGGAAGGTCGAAGGTACTTTCCGGTTCGGCTCCCTCTCCTTTTTTTCCGTATGTTAAAGCAAAACGCGGGCAAGCGCACATATATTTACATGAGAACTTTAAGAATGCTGAAACAGGGCGTGTGGTACGAAATCAGTACCCGCGTCAACAACAGGGAACCCCTGTTTCGAGGGGGCCGGGCCCCGGCGCTGTTCGACCGGGTGTTCCGGGAGACCACGCGCAGGTTTGCCTTCGCGGTCCGGGGATTGAGTCTTGCCGGCGACCGGCTGGCTTTTTACATCAGGCCCGCGGACGGGTTCGAGCTGCCCGCGATAATGAAATGGCTGAAGCAGACCTTCGCCATTAGGTACAACCG
>JAISLM010000093.1 GCA_031290855.1 Spirochaetaceae bacterium | reverse complement strand
CCTCTCTTTTCAGCCGTTTCCGTGTTTTTACGCCGCTTCTTCCCCTTTTGCCGCAAGTCCCCCAACGCGGCTTTCTTAAGCTCCCCTTTCATGTGAAAATGAATATAGTTGTATATTGTTTTGGCGCTCATTGGGTAACAAGGATATCCCTTTTTAAGCCATTCTTCAATCTGTTCAGGCGACCATCGTTTTCCAGGTTTCGGCTTTATTATTTCCCATAGTCCATCGGTCATTTTCAGTTTTGGCGATTGCCGCATTCCTGCTCTCCGATGGTTCGCCTCGGCCGTTATCGGGTGAGCCTGTTCCAAAACTAATTGACTGTGCGCTAAAGCGCACGGTTTTTGACCAGGCGCTTGCGGTTTTTCAGGCTAAAGCCTTGCAAAACCGCGTTTTTTAAAGGTTGCTGGACAAGCGAAGCTTGTCTCCCCAAAACTGAAGTTTTGGAACAGCCTCGGGTTGTACAACTTGTTTTTTGTACCCCGTTTTAATTCCCGTGAAATAGTGGATTTGTCCTTATGGAATTTTTGTCCTGTCTCCCGCAAATAAAGACGCTCTTCATAACGCGGACGAAATATTTATTCCCGCTCTTCCATTGTAATTCTTTGATACCCCATTTGTGCCGCCTTGTTTTATTCTATCGGGTTGCACGAGGAATTTCAGGATGCCCCTCATATACGCCCACGCTCCCACAATACCGGCAACTCCGGGCGGTAACGCGCAACAGGTCGCGTGATACATCGGTTGGGGTTACCGTGTTGCGGTTTCCAGAATAAGCTCGACGGCGGCGCGTGAAACCCTTAGGGTTTTAACGATCTCGTCTATTGTCCACCCCTGCTTTTTCAGGCGGATTACGTCGTCCCTGATCTCAGGCGACGACGACTCGTTATCTGCCGGGTTTTTGTTTATAATTTTTTCTGTTAATTTTAACTGTTGCTTAACCTCGCGGTATTTTTCGTCCAGACGGGTTTCCAGTTCCGCCAGCCACACGCGAGCTTTCTGAAGATTTTGCATACGTCCGTCAATTTCGCCTATCGTCTGATCAAGCGTTGAAAGTTTTTCCATCGTATCCCGCGCTTTTACGTTTTCATCCGCAAGCGTTTCTATTGACGCCCGTATATCTTCAAGGGTTATTGTCATACGCTGTATGTCGCCGCTTAACTTTTGTGTCACCGCTTCGGAGTCCTGCAATGATTTAAGATTTTTCTCAATCCCGTCGTTTGTCGCTTCAAGAATTTGATTTTTCTTTTCAATACGCTGATACCTTTCTTCAGCCGCAGCCATCGAGTCGTCCAGTTTTCTGAGTTTAATCTGAGCTTCCTGCAACATATCGTCGGCGTTTGTTATATGCTTGAGCCTTTCTTCGACAGACTGCGACGTTTGCAGCAGGCGGTTAAAGTTTATTTCCATCCGCTCGACGCGCCGCTGTTCAATATCAAACTGCGCCGTCTTGTTGATAAGCTCCTCTTCCATACGTTTTATTTTTTCAAACTGGCTTTTCAGTTCGGAAATTTCAATACTGTGCAGGTTGAGTTTGTCCATGTCGGCGTTAAGGTCTTCAATTTTATTTTCGACATCTTTTTTTATCGCGATAGTCTTGTCGATAAGTTCCGTCTTGCTGAAGAAGTCGTTGATGCGCCTGTCCGCTTCGTTAATCTCGTTTTCAAGGGCCCTGATTTTTTCCGCCGCGCCGTTAATCATTTCCGTACGCTGGCTCATAACCTCGCTCCCGGTTTCTTCTATTTTCGCGCGCACGGACGCCAGACGCTCTTCGTTTTCGGAACCCAACTCCCTGGCCCGCCTGCGCATATTTTCTATCGCGGCGTCCAACTCGTTGAAACGTTCGGCGCAGACCGCCTTGTAGGCCTCGACATCGCCGTAAGACCTGGCGGCTGCGGACGCGATCTCGGTCAGGCGTTCCTCGATGTTTGCCGCCGCCTCGCGCATAGCTTCCTCCGTCTCGCGTTCATGTTTCTTCAGCTTTTCCGAATTCTGTAGTTCGAAACGTGATATTTCCGTTTTCAAAGTACCGTCAACAGCCTTCCGGGCGTCTTCAATGCTGCTTTGCATTTGGGTTTCCAGCGACTTTATCGATCTTTCATAACGCTCGGTTTGGGTGCTGATACTTCTTCCCAGATCGTCAAACGCCTCTTTTATCCGCTTTATTTCTTCGTCAAAACCGGCGTTAAGCTGGTTCTTCTTCTGTTGCAGCGTTTCGCCGCATTCGTGTTCGATCCTCCGGCATTCCGCCTCGACACTTTCATGCAGCTCGTCAAAACGCCTGTCCATGCTGCCTCGCCATTCGTTAATCCGGCTGTTTATGTTTTCCTCCCGCTTCGTGAGGTTCGCCTCCACCGACTCTTCAAACTCCCTTAGACCGCCGGACACCCTTTCGTAAGCTTCGTTCTTCAACACACCAATATCTTTTTCCAGACCGTCAACCTTACCCTGTATCGTTTCCAGCGAGCTGTTAAAACTTTCCAGCACGGCGCCGCGATTTTTTGCGAGGTCTGCCGCAAACGCCTCGAAGTCATCTTTTATTTCATTCTTGACATTATCAATATGTTCGCGCAGTTCCGCGTCAAGTTTGCCCGCGTCGTCCGACATACTCGCGAGCGCCTCGACCTGGGCCTCCTGTGCGCGGCGGTACTCTTCGATAGCCCTGTCGTTGTCGTTTATCAGCTTTTCCCAAAGATTACGCTGGTCAAGGGCGAGGGCGTCCAGTTCCGAAACAGACCGCCGCCATTCGGCCTTGTACCGCTGATGTTCCTCGGAGATACGACCGCTTTCCTCTTCCCATGCGGACACTGCCGACTGAACGCTTTTTTCGATCAGTTCGACCCTGTCGTCCACGGCCCGCCCGGCGGCCTCAACCTTTTCGGCAAGGAACAGGCGCAGTTCGGCGCTTCTTTTTTCGGCATTTTGGTTCAGCTCGTTTAACAAGCCGGCCTCCAACTCGCTTGAATGTTCCGCAGCGGCGGCCAGAACCTTTTGCAACGCGCCGTTGACGGCAGCCATATCCCTTTCAACATTCTGCCTGCGCGCTGCCTCCGCCTGCTCCAGCGCCTCGCGGTGTTCCGCCACGCCGCGTCCGATCTCCTCCACAGTATCTTTCAGACCGCCTACCGCGCTTTGCACGGACAGGAGAATCGCGCCGGAAGACTCCCTCACGGACTGTTCGATCTCCGTTTTTATCCTGTCCTGTATCACGTCAAGCTTCTTGGCAACCTCATTCAACTTATCGTTGGAAACCTCTATCGTTTCGGCGACACGCTCGACATACGCGGACTCGGATCCGATATGCCGCAGGTTTTCTTCAACCTTTTCCGTCCACGAGTCCAGTTCCCGCAGGGCGGCCTCATACTTTTTTATCCGCGTGTTAAGCTCGTTAACCGTCGTCAGATTCTTGTCAAGGCTTTTGATCTCGGCTTCGATATTCTGTTTCAGCGCCTCGGCCCGCTTAAAGTCCCCCTCAAGGATCACGCCGTAACCGCGCAGCGCCGCCGCCTTATCGTCCGTAAACTCGGTGAACTCTTTTTCGATCTCGTCTTTTAGCTTTTTTGCCTGGGCGCGGGCAAGGTTTACGCCCCGGCTACCCTTGTCAAGAAAACGCGAAAGTATGAAAAACGCGAAAACAATGCCGATTGTCAGCAGATTGCCACCGTCAAAAAAGCTCATTGCGGCTATCTTAACACGTATTTCTGTAATTGGCGATAGTGATTGAAGGCAAATACATCTGTCCGCTTTCGCGCCGGCAGGAAGCGGGGGCAGCGCAGGGCCGACGGCATCCCGGCGTTCCTTGCGCCGGCGATGTCGTAGGCGGGACTGTTCCCCACATAAAGAATCCGTTTCGCGGGCAGGTCGAGCATTTCGGCAAGACGGCGGAACGGCAGCGGGTGCGGCTTTAACTCGCCGATCTCCTCGCTACAAAGCTCCGCGTCCCACAGCCCCGAAAGCCCCAGGAACTTGAGCTTTCTGCCGATGGGAAAGTCGGACAGCACGGCCAGGCGGAGACCGTTCTTTTTGAACGCGGAAAGACAGTCCTTCACGTAAGGAAAAGGGTTGATGCCCGAAAACAAGGCATCCCAGGAAGCGTAGATACAGCGCGATATCAGGGCCTTGACCGCCTCCGTAGCGCCCTCCGTCCTCCCCTTCCCCAGACTTTCCGCGCAGAACCTTGCCTGCACATCGTAGAAAGAAGCGTCGCCGACGCCAGTCCTCCTTATCTTGCGCCGCGCTCCGGCGAAAGCCGCAAGCAGACACATGCGCGAGACCGCTTTCGGGAGTACGCGCAGGTAGAAACTGTAGTTAGGGTAAAGGGTCCCGTCCACATCAAATGCCACGGCGGCTATATCGTTCAGCATAATCTGCCTCACTATACACCAAACAAAAACCTTGGTAAACGTTCTGGGGGACGCGACCAGCCGTAAGGTATAATTAGCCCAATAATTAAGACAAGAAAAATGATAAAATGAGCCTCCGTGCGGCAAGCTCTAAACCTGGCCCACAATTCATATTTCAGGGCAGACGTATCCCCCTGGGCTGGTTCGGTTTGGGGAGGAAATGGCGGCCGCTGCGGTTCCACGGGCGGATTATGCCGCCTATCCGGGCGCAGGGGCGATGGGAAAGGGGTATAGGCGGGAAAACGCGGCCCCGGCCGCACGTTTCCCGCTGTGGGGTCTGACCCTGTTGCGGGGCGGGGAGCCCCCCGCCGCCGCGCGCCCGGCGAGGCGTTTCCCGCTGCGGGGTCTGACCCCGTGGACCGGTGGGGTCGCCGCCGCCTCTTCCCCGCCGTCCGGCGGCTCACCTTCCACAATCCGCGACCGGTAACGGTCGCCCCACAGGTGCCCCGTCCGTCCATTGTCCCGGTTGTACCTAATGGCGAAGGTCTGCTTCAGCCATTTCATTATCGCCGGCAGCTCGAACCCGTCCGCGGGCCTGATGTAAAAGGCCAGCCGGTCGCCGGC
>JAISLM010000092.1 GCA_031290855.1 Spirochaetaceae bacterium | reverse complement strand
TAACCACGCGCCGCCTCGCCGGACGCACGGCGGCGGGAGCCCCGCCGGACGGCGGCAGGGTCAGACCCCATCGCGGGAAACGGGCGTCCGGGCCCGCTTTTTTCCGCCTATACCCCCTTACCGTGGCCCCGGCGCCCGGATAAGCGGCATAACCCGCCCGGCGAACCGCGGCAGCCGCCATTTCCTCTCCAAACCGAACCGGCCCAGGGGGATACCCCTGCCCTGAAATCTGAATTGCGGGCCAGGTTTAGGGCTTGCCGTGCGGAGGCTCATTGATTAGACCAGTGTTTTGCGGACAAAATCGTACAGGCTTGGGAAGACGGGCGTCTCGTGACCGTCGACAGTTTCCGTGCCGCTTTGCGGACCGGCCCTGATGAGGGCGGGGCGGCAGCCGGCCCGCAGCCCCGCAAGCGCGTCCTTTACGCTGTCGCCCGCCATATACGATTCGGACAAGTCGATGTTGTACTTCTTTGCGGCGGCAAGGATCATCCCCGGCTTTGGTTTGCGGCATTCACATTCGATCTTGTATTCGGGGCGTTCCCCCGCGAAACCCCTGTCCGGGTGGTGGGGGCAGTAAAAAATATCGTCGACGTAGGCGCCCGCCGCGCCCAGGTCCGTCTCCATCTTGCGGTGTATCCCGTCCAGTTCCTCCACCGTACATTCGCCGCGCGCTATCACGGGCTGATTCGTTATCACGATAGCCAGAAAGCCGCTTTCGTTTACCAGCCGTATAGCCGCCGCCGCGTCGTCCTTCAGCACGATTTGTTCCGGCCTTGTCACAAAGCCGTCAAGCGCCGTGATCGTCCCGTCGCGGTCAACAAACACGGCCCGCTGCCTGTTCGCAAGATTCTTTTTTTGGACAAGGCCGGACCTTAGGTCCGCCTCAACCTGACGATACCGTTCCGGCGTCCCCATATCCTTGATGTATTCAGGCGTGCGGTATGCGAAAATCCGCCCGGAAGAAACGGCGGGCTTAAGGATATCGCGGTCAAGGTCCGTCTTTTCCCCCGTGAAAGACGCCTGTTCCAGCAGACTCTTCGACAGGATATGGAGGCCCGCGTTCACCTGGTTCCTGTAATACTTCCGGGGATCTTCCTTGTTGAGCCACGCGACGACGCGGGCTTCCGCGTCCGTTTCCAGCAAGGCGCTGTCGAAAGGATGGCTGTTCGGGTGGACGGCCAGGGACGCGAGCGCCTTGCGGGCGCGGTGAAAGTCAACAAAGCGCGAGAGGGCGACGTCGAAGATAATATCGCCGTTGATCAGCAGAAAATCGTCCGTCAGTTCCTCACGTATCCTTCCAAGAGCCCCCGCCGAGCCGAGCGGCGTATCCTCCCTGTAATAGGAAATATCGCAGTTAAAGCGCGACCCGTCCCCAAAATAACCTTCTATAACATGGCCCAGATGCCCGGTAACGATGATTATCCGGGAAATATTGTTTTTCAGAAGACATTCAAGCTGACGGAGAATGACCGGCTTTCCGCCGACCGGTATCATCGGCTTAGGTATGTCGGCGGCGACCGTGGTTATGCGCGTCCCCTTACCACCCGCCATTATCACGGCCTTAATCAAAAAATCTATCCTCCAGCATCAGGCAGATACAGTGGTACACCGGCAGGTGCAGTTCCTGCACCTTGTAGGTCTCGCTTTCCGGCACTTTTATCGAGACGTCCGCCAAAGCCGCCAGCCTGCCGCCGGAAGCGCCGGTCAAAGCTATCGTTTTGAGACCCTTCGCCTTCGCCGTCAGCATCGCCAGGTACACGTTTTCCGAATTGCCGGAAGTCGATATGCCGATAAACACGTCGTTTTCCCCTCCGTAGCAGTAAACCTGCTGGGCGTAAATAATGTTTCCGTCTATGTCGTTTATCACGGCGGTTACGAGCGCGTTGTGGTTGGCCAGGTTGATTGCGGGAAGCCCCTCCTGTACCCGCCCCGCGAGTCCGTCCGCCGTTTCCGTGTCCGTTATCCGGGCCAAAGCGTCCCGGAAGCGCGGCGGGGGCGCGCGTCTTTTCACGAAACCCTTCATCAGTTCGCCCGTGATATGGTCGGCGTCCGCGGCGCTGCCGCCGTTTCCCGCGATCAAAACCTTCCCGCCGTTTTCGTAAGCCGTTTCTAGAAGGCCGTAAGCGCCGAGTACGGCGTCCCGGCAAACGGACAAACGCGGGTAACGCGCTATTAATTCATTCAAATAATTCATAATAACCTGCCTTTTGTACCTGTATTTCGAGCTTCACCATTTTGAACAAGTGTCACCGGTAATGTATCACAAATACCCGCATTTTCCACCCCCCGGCTCACCGCGGAGCTTGCCGGGTGGCCGGGGTCTGACCCTCTATCGACTTAAATCGTTACCCGGTAATGATTTGGAGCAATAAGGCGTGATCAATGAGCAATGGCGGAAGACGGGTGAGGGCCGGCGACTAACAGGGAGCTTGCCGGGTGGCCGGGGTCTGACCCCGTCCCGACTTAAATCGTTACCCGGTAATGATTTAGAGCAATAATGCGTGATCAATGGCGGAAGACGGGTGAGGGCCGGCGACTAACAGGGGAGCTTACCGGGCGGCCGGGGTCTGACCCTCTATCGACTTAAATCGTTACCCGGTAATGGTTTAGAGCAATGAGCAGTGAGTATTATGGAAAAGATAAGGATGTCGAGCCTTTCGGTAAGACGCCTTAAAACGCTTGTAATACGGTTTATAAGCGGAGAAAGAACGCTCCGCAACTGGCCGTCCCGGCAGCCGGCGCCACTATAACGCCGGGGCAATGTGTTAAGCCCGCTGGCGGGTTCATTCGTGATTTTTTTATGTATATTTTAACAATGAGCTAGTCATTCGTCATGCCTTCGCCTGCCGTCTCCGCCTGTCTTTAATCGGTCATCGTTTTATCAATCGCTCATCAAAAATCAATCAGGAGGAAAGAAATGAAAATTGTTAGTGTTGAGGCTATAGCGCTGGAAAAGGATCCTGGCTGCCTTTCGCGGCCCGTGCTGTGCCGGGTAAATACAGACGCCGGGATTACGGGGCTGGGGGAGGCCGCCGTCGCCATAGGTACGGGCGCTCCCGCCGCTTTCGAGCAGATAAAAGACCTCGCCCCTATCGTTATCGGGACCGACCCGCTCGCCCACGAGGTCGCATGGGAAAGAATGTTCCGGATGTCTTTCTGGGCGCAGGGGAACGGCGCCGTCGTTATGTCGGCGATCAGCGCGATAGACATCGCCCTCTGGGATATAAAGGCGAAGGCCGCGGGCCTACCGCTGTACAGGATGCTGGGAGGCGGACAACGCGACAAGCTCCGCTGTTACGCGAGCCAGCTCCAGTTCGGCTGGGGGGTAGACCGTTTCCTGCCGTGGAAGGGCGGCGGCGACAGCGAGTTCTACGCGGAGGCGGCTCGCAAGGCCGTCGCGCAGGGCTACAGCGCCGTCAAAACGAACTTCATGCGCTTCGACAAAAACGGCAACGTTCTCCCCTACACCGCCTCTACCGGCTATATAGCGCGGGACATGATGAAAACGATAGAGGAGCGCGTCAGGGTGACACGGGAAGCGGTCGGGCCGGACGTTGACATCATCATCGAAAACCACGCGATGACGGACGCTTCCACCGCTATCCAGATAGGGCGGATGGCGCGGGAGTACGGGATCATGTTCTACGAGGAGGGGACGCATCCGCTGAATCCCGCCGTGATGAGAAAGATAGCGGACGCCCTAGACATCCCGCTGGCCACGGGGGAGCGAACCTATACCCGCTGGGGCTTCCTTCCCTTCCTTGAAAACCACTGTCTCCACATAATACAGCCCGACATCGGGAACTGCGGCGGGATCACCGAGGCGAAGAAGATCTGCGACATGGCCGCCGTGTACGATGTGGGCGTCCAGATGCACGTCTGCTCAAGCCCGGTCAGCGTGGCGGTCGCCCTCCACCTGGAGGCGGCGGTGCCGAACTTCGTGATCCACGAACACCACGTCTGCAACACGCTTCCTTCGACAATAGCGGAGTGCAAGTACGACTGGCAGCCCGAAGCGGGCTGCTTCAGTCTGCCTGAGCTTCCGGGCCACGGGCAGGAACTGTCAGAGGCGGCGCTGAAGACCGCGCGGATCGAGACGATGAAGGGGTAGGGGGCAGGTATGACCGGAAATACGGACAAAACAAAGACGGGGCTGGGGCTTCCGTCCCTCGTAGCGCTGGCGGCGGGACAGGTGATAGGCGCTGGGGTGGTGACCCTCGTGGGCGCGGCGGTCGCGGTCACGGGGCAGGCGGTGTGGCTCGCCTACGCAGGGGCCGTGCTGATGGGCTTTTTCATCATCCTGCCCTACCTTTTGCTGAGCGGCATGATCCGGGTGAAGGGCGGCTCCTACACCTTCGTCGCCGCCCTCCTGGGCGAGAAGGCCGGCGGTCTTTTCGGGATGGCCTTCACGATGAACGTGTTTGCCACCGGCATGATAGGGCTGGGCTTCGGGCAGTACTTCGCCGCGCTGTTTCCCGGCGCGGACGTGCGCCTTGTCGCGGTGATCACGATAACGGTGTTCTTCATCTTCAACCTGGCCGGGGTAAACTTCATGTCGAAGATACAGAACATCCTGTCGGCCACGCTTATCGCGGGCCTGCTCCTGTTTGTCGCGACGGGCGCGGGCAGGCTGAGGCCCGAAGCCTTCGCGATCTCCGCGCCGGGCTATTTCTCCGCCGGGGCGAAAGGCTTCCTGTCCGCCGTCGTGCTGCTCGTGTACTCCTGCTACGGGTATTCCTTCGTGGTGGCCTACAGCAAGGAGGCGCGGATGCCCAAGCGGGACGTGCCGCTTGCGATGGCGATCACGGCGGGAATACTGCTCGTCCTGTACGCGGCGATAGCGCTGGTAGACGCGGGGGTGCTTCCGGTCGCGGAGGTCGCGGGAAAGCCGCTGACGGCGGTCGCCCGCGAAATCATGCCTCCTCCACTGTACTACGCCTTCGTCGTGGGCGGCCCGTTGATGGCGATAGCAACCACGCTGAACTCGTCGTTTACCGTGTTCTCCCGCCCCTTCCACCAGATGACGGACGACGGCTGGTTCCCCAGGGGACTGGCCCGTACGAACCGCGCCGGCTCTCCCTACCTGATCCTCGCGATCATCTACGTTATCGCGATAGCGCCGATAATTCTGGGATTTTCGATCCAGACGATCACGACGAACACCGTGCTTATAGGCCGGGTAGCGGATTTGGTAGCGGTATGCGCGGTGATCACCCTGCCGTCAAAACTGCCGGACGCCTGGGAAAACCGCTACTTCCGGCGTATGTCGAAAGGCCTTTTCTACTTCCTTATGGGACTGTCCGTCGCGGTAATGCTGCTGTGCATCGTACTTTCGTTCAACAGCATCGCCCGTACCAACGTGGCGGTGACGCTCGCCCTTGTCGCGGTCTTTTTCCTGTACGCCACGCTACGACAGAAAACCGGCAAAGTCTCGATGCAAAAAAGCTACGAACTCCAGTGAGGAACGAAGGAAAGGTACTTAGCAGTGTTCAGAGAAGAATGAGGGCGGGAGAAGGCGATACGAGTAATCAGAGCGCCTCCCTATCCTCCCCCGTTTTTCATCAACCATTGCTCGCTGCCCATTACTAAATGCTCACCGCTACGCGGCGGGCCGGGGGAAGTTGCGTGGGACTAGAGGGGGGCCACACAGCGGGCCGGCGGGCGGCTTCCCCTGCTGTGGGCTAAACCTGGCCCGCAATTCGGCTTTCAGGGCAGACGTATCCCCCTGGGCGGGTTAGGTTTGGGGAGGAAATGGCGGCTGCTGCGGTTCGCCGGGCGGATTATGCCGCTTACCCGGGCTCCGGGGCCACGGGAAGGGGGTATAGACGGGAAAACGCGGCCCCGGACGCCCGTTCCTTGCTTCGGGGTCTGACCCCACGGGCCGGCGGGTCCCCCGCCGCCATGCGTCCGTCGGGGCGTTTCCCGTTGCGGGGTCTGACCCCGCCGTGGGCCGGCGGGGCTCCCGCCGCTACGGCCCCGGCGATGCGTCGCCCGCTTCGGGGTCTGACCCCGTGGGCCGGGGGAACGTCTGCCGCCGCCCCCGCTTCCCCGCCGTCCGGCGGCTCCCCTTCCAGGATCCGCGACCAGTACCGGTCGCCCCACAGATGCCCCGTCCGTCCATTGTCCCGGTTGTACCGCTGGGCGAAGGTCTGCTTCAGCCATTTCATTATCGCCGGCAGCTCGAACCCGTCAGCGGGCCTGATGTAAAAGGCCAGCCGGTCACCGGCGAGAGTCAGCCCACGGACCGCGAAGGCAAACCTGTGCGCGGTCTCCCGGAACACCCGGTCGAACAGCGCCGGGGCCCGCCCTCCGCGGAACAGGGGTTCCCTGTTGTTGACGCGGGTACTGATTTCGTACCACACGCCCTGTTTCAGCATTCTTAAATGTCTCATGCAAAATATATGTGCGCCTGCCCGCGTTTTGCTTTAACATACGGAGAAAAAA
>JAISLM010000091.1 GCA_031290855.1 Spirochaetaceae bacterium | reverse complement strand
CTGTGGGGTGACCGGTACCGGTCGCGGATTCTGGAAGGGGAGCCGCCGGACGGCGGGGAGGCGGGAGAGGCGGCGGGGGACTTCCCGGCCTGCGGTGTCAGACCCCGCAGCGGGAAACGGGCTGCCGGACACGCGGCGGCGGGAGTCCCGCCGGCCCGTGGGGTCAGACCCCGCAGCGGGAAACGGACGGCCGGGGCCGCGTTTTCCCGCCTATACCCCCTTCCCGCGGCCCCGGCGCCCGGATAAGCGGCATAATCCGCCCGCGGAACCTTAGCAGCCGCCATTTCCTCCCCAAACCGAACCGGCCCAGGGGGATACGTCTGCCCTGAAATCCGAATTGTGGGCCAGGTTTAGCCCTTGGGGCGGGGAGGTTTATTACAACTTGAAGCGGGCTATCAAGGACAACTCGACAGCACGCTTCCCATCACTAATTGTTACTTGCCGGCCCTCGGGTCCGGCCTCTTACCTGACCATCACGTAACATTCCACGCCAAAAGCGGAGGGCGGCTGCACGGTGACGCTAAGGGTGCCGCTGAGCTTCTGCCACGCATTGTTGGACATTAGAAGCATTGTACGGGGCTTCAACGTGTAAGCTTTGTTCGTGTTATAAACGTATGGCCCGCTTCCTCCGGCCCAAATGTCGAAACCGCTGAACGTGTAATCCGTGCCGCCGATGCTTACCTTTACAGTTTTATTGAACGAAAGTCGTCCGGGCCGTAAAGCGTCGTCAGACTGGTTAAACAGCATCGCCTCGCCGTAGCGTTCCAATGCTTTGGTGAAGCTGTTTACGCTGCCTGCAAGCGGGTTCGCCCCGTTTGCAAGAGCGGCGCTCAGCGAGGCCGCGTCAACATATTGATTCGACATTATCTCTTTTACAAGGTTCGCGCCGCCGAAGTTCCGTGCAAGGTACGCGCCAAGCGCGTAAGCGTTAGCGTAGGAATGGTACACGTCGTCACCGCCCAGCCACACGGCCGGGTCAGCAAACCAGTAATACTGAAGGAAGTCCGGAATACGGACTTTGACAGGATGCCCCTTGTCGTTCACCGTTATGCCGATAAACGGGTCTATCAGGTCTTCGGCAAGCATCGAAAGCATCTCGTTGTACCACACCCCCACCGGTACTAAATGGTGTTTTAATGTTTTTTGATTGAAGTTGATCATGTGCTGAAACTCGTGCGCCAGCGTCGAATACATTGAGGCGGGGGCCAGATCGGTAAAATGGGCGTCTATATAGAACATTTCAGCCTGGTTTGTTTTTATAGTTTTTTTATTGTAATATTTGTTACTATCAAAATCGCTTTGTGTAAGTTCGTCCCCGCTGAAGAAGTAACCGAAAACCCCGCCCCTTTGGCTGGCAGTGTAATCACCGTCAATATCGTATACCAGTATCTGTATCTTCGGGTCGCAGTCAACGCCGCCGTAACCATGTTCCCCGCTTTGAACGTCCCCGCCGTACTCATAGCCAAAGACGGGCGTTTCCCTTGCATAGATCGTATCAAACTTATCCGCAAGTTCCTGTGCGCGAGCGGAATTTATCTTGTTATCGTTGTTATCGGCGCTGCAGTCATCGTAATTTTCGTCCACCACCCACACGTTACTGTGAGTTTTTTCGGAGCGCAGCGTTGCTGTAACCTTCTTGAACTTGCCGTTTGTATCCTGCACCCAGAATTCTTTTGTCGAGCTTCCGACAGTATACGAAGGGGGAGCCGGCACGGTTCCTCTGCTCCGCGGCAACCCGAGGTCCGCCGCACGGGTATCCGGCGGAGACAGGCGGCCCTGCCTTATCGCGTCCAGGATTTCCCGGTTTTTCCCGTTATGCTCGTAGCGCACGACATTCTCTCCGTCATCGTCCGTAAACACGCCGGACACCGTCGCCCCGGTGTCCGCAAGGCCGGCCTCCGGCTTTAGGCTCCGTCCGTCCGCGCCGCCGGCCGCTTCGCTACGCGCGTTTTTGTCGTTATACGAGAGAACATAGCCCGTTTTCATCCCGTCCACCTCGCTGCCGCTAGTATTCACCGTTACAAGGAACACGCTGTGCCCTGTAAGTCCGGGCAGCGTGACGGTCACAGGCCCGCTGCCGGAGACCCTCTGAACCGGGTTACCGTAAGGCGTTTTTGCGGAGATCTTCACATTGTTTATGCGATCGCCATTGCCGGGTGCGGAAGTTTTCGGGTCTTCCGGGGCCGAATTGCCGTTTTCACAGGCGGAAAGCAAACAGATAAAGACCGCAAGGCTGACAAGTTTCGGTTTTGATATATCCATACAAATAATATAACAATACGGTATTAAAAAAGTATACACAGCGGTGCGCGATGAATAATGAAGAACGTTGCCGCCCCTTTCGTGCCGTGGGCAATGGGTGAAGGCGGGCTGTGGCGGGTGGAGTTTGCCGCTCAAGGCTCCGCATTGAGCGGCAAGCTCCGTAAGCCAACGCGAAGCGTTGGCGCGGCTTCCAGGGCGGCGATTTGGGAGATGCGGCGCTTGTGGCGCTCGTCGCCGGAAAAGGGCGTTTCGAGCCAGATTTTGACGATCTGGCGGGCCAGGCCGACGCCGACGACGCGGCCTCCCAGCGCGAGCATGTTAGCGTCGTTGTGGGCGCGGGACATCTCCGCCGTGAAGCAGTCGGAGCAGACTACACAGCGGATACCCCGAACCTTGTTCGCCGCGCAGTTCATGCCCGCGCCGGTGCCGCAGAATAGGAGGCCCCGATCGCAGTCGCCGGACGCCACCGTGCGGGCTGCGGGGGCCGCGTAGTCGGCGTAGTCGCAGGGGGCCGCGTTGTCCGTGCCGAAGTCCTTGTACGGGAGGGCCAGCTCGTCCAGCAGGGTCTTTATCGCGTTCTTCAGTTCGAAGCCGCCGTGGTCGCTCGCCAGCGCTATCATGTCCGCCTCCTACTTGTTCAGGATGAACTCGACGCGGCGGTCCTTCCACCAGTCGTCGCGCTTCGCGGGGTCGGCGACGGGCTTGCGGCCCCCGACGCCGGTCGTCGTCATCCGCCCCGCGCTCACGCCGAGCCGTGAAAGCTGCTGCTTGACGAAGGCGGCCCGGTCGTTGGACAGCGGGACGAGCGGGATGTTGCCGCCCGCCCTGCTGGTCTCCTCGGCCTCGGTGCCGGAGACGTTGTGCGCGTGCCCCTCGATCACTATCGTGTAGTCCTTGAACTTGTTCAGTATCTGGGCGATGCGGCGCAGCACGCGCATATTGTTGTCGATCACGGCCTGGTCAAGCCCCTGCTGGGGATCCTGCGCCTTCGCGACAAAGTCGGCGTGGTCGGCCCGGAAGATGATCGCCGGGACCTGCATCTTCAGCTTGTCGCCGTCCCTTATCACGAGTACGTCTACCCGCAGGATGCCGCTCACGGTGGAACTCTGCCCCTCGACATCGGTAACGGTGAACTTGTACGGGTAATCCATCGCGGACTGTACCAGCTCTCCGGTCCTCGACCTGCCGTCCCATACCAGTTCGCGCGTTATCTGCGATTTCCCCGACGCGGTCCAGAAGGACGGACGGCCGTAGGGGTCGGCGACATCGAAAGTCCAGTTCTCAAAGGGCAGGTACGAGAAGGCCTCAAGCGATATCGTCTCCTCGTCGTCCGCGCCGTCGTTGTCGGGGCTGAAGTATTCGGGCTTCGCGGAGGCTGATATAACGGGGGAGCTGGCGGAGCAGACGAAGGCCGGGCTTTCCGTGCGGACAGCCTTGCCCCGCGTGTAGGCCGCCTCCAGGACGCCGATGAACACGCCGTCGGCGGCCGTCCCGGTGTCGAGCTTTCCGTCCCACTCGATCTTTGCCGGCACCGTGTCGCCCGTGCCCTGCCAGACCCTGACGGCCTTTCCGTCGGGGTCTTCCGCGTTCACGAGGCGGAAGGTCCACTTGTCCACGCCGTCTTTCGGAGTCGCCGTGATGTCGAAGACCTGCGCCTTCGTCTTGTTGCCGTTTGGCGCGATGGTCTCGTGCAGTGTCGTTATCCAGGCGCGGACGGGGCGGGTATCCACCGTAAGGCCGGGAAGCTCGATGGTAGCGCGGTTGCCCGCCGGGTCCTGCGCGGACAGCGTGAAGCGGTAGGAACCGTCCTTTACCACGTTGCCCGAATCGTCCGTGCCGTCCCAGTCAAACGAGGGGACTTCCCTGTCGTACCAGACGAAACTGCGGACCGGGGCGGCGTCCCGCGCCCCTTCCGGTATCACCGCGCCCGTCCAGAGCTTCTCGGTCTCGGCCTTCACGACAAGGGGGACGGCATTGCGGGAGGAATCCGGCTCCGGGTCGAAAAGGAGGTAGGGGGCGCTGACGAGGGCCGACGGAGGCGTCACGTCCAGCGTGACCGGCCCCGCGGAAACATTTGAAATACTGCCGTTCCGCGCTGTCGCGCCCAGTTTTGCGAAGTAGCGGCCCTCCGGCGCGATCTGCCCGCCGTCCGTCTTGCCGTCCCAGATCACGGAGGACGGGAGGCCGCCCGCTCCGGCGAAGGAGCGCACGGTGTTACCCGCTTCGTCCGTCACGGCAAGCGCGTACTGGACGACGCCGCTCTCCGACTTTGAGGTAAGGCTGAAGCGGACAAAATCCTGCGTACCGTCCCCGTTGGGCGAAAAGGCTTCCGGAGCCGCCGACATTATCAGTTCCGTCGCGCTGTTGTCAAGCGTGAAGGGGAGGCTGACCGCCTGACCGGAGTTGCCGGCAAGATCGGTACAGAGGACGCGGTACCTGTAGTTGCCGTCCGGGCAGAGAACGCCGCCATCGCTTAGGCCGTTCCACGCGATTTCCGGCACACCCGTGCCGCCCAGGTCGAAGACGCGCACGACCGCGCCCGCTTCGTTTACGATCTCGCCGCGCCAGGACGTGTTCTCCTGTGAAAGCGTCTCGCGCAGGACGATCACGTCCTTGTCGCCGTCCCCGTTGGGCGAAAATATGTTGTCGGACAGGCTGATGAGGGCCTTCGGCTTCGTCCTGTCAAGTACGAAGTCGGGAGACAGCTTTTCGGGCGTGGTGTAGCCGTTCAGGTACGAGGCCGTGAGCCTCGCCCGGTAGGTGCCGTCGGCGAGCGGAGTGCCTGAGTCGTCAAATCCGTTAAAAACTATGTCCAACGGCACGGAGGATCCGCCCGAATAAGTCTTCCTTACCCGCGCCGAGGCGTCCAGCACCTCGACCGTCCAGCTTTGAAGCGAATTACCGGCCTGGGGGGTCGGGATCGACGGGATCATCGTTAGCGTTTTGATCCGGGTGTCGGAGGCGTCCCGCGCTGACGCCTCCGAAAAGGTTTCGGGCGGCGAGAAGTAGCGGCTTCCGCTTATCGCTATGTTCGTCACGGGCTTGTCGCCTGAGTAAACGATGTTCGAGACGCGGGCCGGCTGCGAGACGTTGCCGGCCCGGTCGGTGCTTTTTATCGTGTACGAGTACACGCCGTCCGGAACGAGCGAGTTTCCGCCGTCCCGTCCGTCCCATACGATGTCGGACGGTTCCGAATCGCCCAGCGCCCAGGAGCGGACTACGGCGTCGGACGTGTCGGCTATCGAAGCTGTCCAGAGGTCTTCACGCGAGCCTGTCTGCCTAAGGCGGATCGAGGCTTTCGCACCCTCCCCGAAGAACTTTTCCTGGGCCGATGGCTGGGTGAGCTCTATCAGGGGCGGCGTACAGTCGACGACGACGATCCGCCTTTCGGACTCCGATATGTTGCCGTTGTCGTCCGCGGCCCTGATCGAATAGAAGTAGCGCCCGTCCGGCGCAACCTCGCCTGAGTCCGTCGCGCCGTCCCATACCGCCGCCTTGGGTACGTGGACGCTCTGTTTGGGTGTGGTGATCGTCCGCCAGAACGCCTTAAAGCTGAGGCTGACCGGACGGGTTTCCTTGTTGACGATCGTGCGGACGAGGTTTCCGGCCTCGTCCCTGACTAGAAGCCGCCACTCCGTAACGTAACGCTTGTCCGATATGCTGAACGGGACGGAGAGCGTGTCCTTCACGCCGTCGTTGTTCGGCGAGATGTACGTTTCGGGAAAGTCCTCCGCGGCGGCGGGAAACACGGCGGCGCACAACAGAACGCCCGCGACACCCGCGAGGGCTATAATAGAGGAGTTTTTCATGATTCAGATACCCCCAGTTTGATCACGGGCGGGGTCTTGTCTATGCTGCCGAATTCCGCCGACAGCCCCGCCGAGAAAAGGTTTATCCTGTTGTTAAGCCTCTGGTAGAGGGTCGAAACGCTCAGGTCCGTCTTTTCCCAGCCCTGCTTCGCCATGATGCCCGATCCGCCCGTATTCGCCGTCCATTTGAACGCGATGCCGATGAACGGGCTGTGCGCTCCGAGATCGTCCGCCAGTTCCAGCGCGTTCATGTCCCAGCCGATGGAAACGGTGACGACATCGACAAGGCCCAGTTCCACGCCGAAATTCAGCAGTAAGTTTTGGAAGGAGGGCAGAGCGATGTCGGTGGAAAAGCCGGCGCTGAACACGTCGTTTTCGAACAGGACGGCGGCAAAACCGCCCTTTACGGTGAACGCGCCGGGGAAATTGTCGAAGTAATCGTTATTGAAGGTCTTTCCGATGTTGGAGAGCGCGGCGGAGACCCTGGCGTCCTTCAGGAAGGCCAGCCGTCCCAGCCTGTACACGAAACCGGCGTCGAGGGCGGCGGCGATCCCGTCGCCGTATTTGGATGTGGCGCCCGCGAAGACCGCCGCGCCCACGTACAGGTCGTCCGCGACGTCCCGAGCCCAGCCGAAGCGGGCGTTGAACGTGTTGCCCGGCGGCGACAGCGGGGTCTCAAGGAAGGCCCCCTGCAAGACGCCCGTCCAGACACCCCAGCGGCTTGGGAAAAGAGCGCCGGCGAGGAAGGCGAAGCCCGCCTCCGATTCCCGCATCATCATCGACGCGCCCAGGTCCGCGGAGACCCGCTGCAATGGCGCGGTGAGTGCGGGGTTTATGGTTGTCGAGTAGGGCCCCGCGTCGTATAGCCCGCCGCCGGCGGTCGATGCCGCATTGGACAGCAAGCCCGGAAAGCCGAGCAGGAATAGATTTTCGCCGTAAGCCGGCGTATCTTTTGAAAACGAGTAAGCGACCGCGAATGCGACAAAACAGATCGCAAAACCAATTCTTTTCATGGACAGACCTCTTTTATCCAAGATATAAAATTAGACCGCTTTAGAGAAGTAGAAGGATAATTAATGACGGGTAATGAGATACTATGGAGCCTGTTCCAAAACTAATTGACTGTGCGCTAAAGCGCACGGTTTTGGACCAGGCTTGAGCCTGAGGGCTCTTGCGGTTTTTCAGGCTAAAGCCTTGCAAAACCGCGTTTTTTAGCTGTAAAGTATAGGCCGCCGCCGGCCGCAAGGCCGGCAGGACGGCGGACAGGAATACGGCCTACCATACCCGATAATTTCTAACGGACTTTATTCGCAAAGTCTGGTTTAATACCCCGCCGAACCTTCGGTTCGCGCTTGCCGCGGCTCACGTAAGGCAAAGCCTACAAAGATTTGGTATTAAACCAGACGATATTATAAACTTCC
>JAISLM010000090.1 GCA_031290855.1 Spirochaetaceae bacterium | reverse complement strand
GAGATGATTTATTAGACAGGAATATTCGTAAATACCTTGGGATCAATGCTGTTAATAAGGCGATTCATGATACATTGCTTGACGATTCCAAACGCCCCAATTTCTTTTTCTATAACAACGTGATTATTATGATTTGTTCTCATTTTAAGTATAATGCCCTGCAAAAAGAAGCTTGGAAAATACAGGCAAACAGGCTGCAAATTATTAACGGCGGACAAACCTGTAAAACGATACATCAGGTGTTGAAAAATAATAATAACATTGATTTCTCTGATACAACTGTTCTCCTGCGGCTTTATGCTGTCGGATCAGATGAGGATGTCATCGAGGGAATTACCCGCGCCACAAACAGTCAAAACCCTGTTGATTTTAGAGACCTGAAGTCGAACGATGAAATGCAGCGTTTGCTGGAACAGGGCGCAAAAGAATTGGGATATACATACAAACGCAAAAAAGACAATCAAACCAATACAGACACCATGCCTTCTTCAGTAGCCGCCGAAGCGGTATTTGCGGTCTGGCGACAGAAGCCGCATTTGGCAAAATATAAAAAGACTGAATTCTTTAATATATATTACAACGATATTTTCACCGGCCTGAATGCGGCCCAGATGATAATTGCGGTACATATTTTTCGTATGTGTGATAATTATCGAAAAAAACATTCTTTTGATGAAGAGGTTCAGGCGCAGCGTCCCTACAGTCATTGCCTCATGGCGGCAATTCTGGGGGCAAAAATATTAAATCATTTTTCTATAGATGTTGATAAAATAACACATAGTAATTTTTTGGAAATCAAAAACTATTTTGAGGCTAACCGTGAGGATCTTTATGATGATGCGGAACGGCATTTGATGAATCAGCTTGGAAAATATTTTTATGAACCGCTTGAATCCCTGGATGGACGCAGCCTGGCCGCGGTCTTTCGCAGGTTTGATTTTGTGGAAAATGTTTTGAAAATATAAGATATTCTCCGCTGCCCTTTAATCGCACGTCTCAATCAATCATCTTCCCCATTTTCCGCACATTGTTCCGCCAGGCATCTGCCAGTTCTTTTGGTTCCAGTGTATCCGGTCAGATATGCTTTGCCAACTGATTAAGTAAACGCACATGGACTTTAGTCCGTGTTTTCGGGTAGTACCGGACTTTGCTTTGTCATGCAAGCTCCTCCTCCCTGTACGCGGACCTTCGGTCCGAGCCTTATATGCGGTTTATGTTCGTCGGCTCGGGACTTTGCCTGTGGACGTTCCCGCGTCCACTCCTTCAGATTCCGCCTCACGCCGGGAAAGAAGTTCCCACGGACACCCGTGCCTTTGGCTTCGGCCCTTTGGTCCGCCACTTCCTGCTGCCAAGCGTGCAGCGTACTTTCACCGCCAAGTTACTCCCCATGCCGGGCACACATGAACAACCCCCGCCCTGAAAGGGCGGGGAGCAGACCCCGCTGCGAATGAGCCTCCACGCGGCAAGCGCGAACCTAAGGTTCGGCGGGGTATTAAAACAGACTTTGCGAATAAACCGCTGTCCCGGAAAAATACTAAGCGGCCTGCCGCATTTATGCCGCTTAGATTATGGGCGCCTTTTGGGGTGTCATTTATCCTATCCATTCAGCCATTCCCGACGGGAAAAAGAGTCGACTTGACGGCGGAGGAATCGGGGCTTAGACTGTTTGCAGAGGTACACTTGGAAGACTGTGTAACTATAGTACTGGACGGCAGGGATCTGGTTTCCGCAGTGTGCGGCTCCAATGACGGCAACCTGAAAGTTCTTGAACGCACACTCGGCGGCAAGCTCGCCGTGCGCGGCAACGAGGTCCGGATGGAAGGCCTTGACGAGACTGGCGCGGCGCTTTTTCGCAGCGTCATGGACAACCTGATCAGCGTGGCGCGGGAGGGCGAATCGCCTTCGCCAGACTTTGTAAAGGCGCTTGCCGGCGACTCCGAACCCTGCGGCGGCACGTTACGCCACGCGGAAACAATACGTTCAGGCTGCATAAACATACCTCACGGTTTCGGCAAAGTTTTTCCGCGTAGCGGCAACCAGGCAGTATACGTTCAGGGGATGCGGGATCGGGATGTCTGCTTCTGTGTCGGTCCCGCGGGCACGGGCAAAACCTACCTTGCGATAGCCGCCGCCCTCTCTCTGGTGCTGTCAAAAAAGATGCGCAAACTGGTCCTAACCCGCCCCGTGGTAGAGGCCGGGGAAAGCCTGGGTTTTCTGCCGGGCGACCTCGCGCAAAAGATAAACCCGTACCTCCGCCCTCTTTACGACGCGATGGAGGCGCTCGTCCCCTACGAAGTGATACACCGCATGGAAGAGAACCGCGTGATCGAGATAGCGCCGCTGGCGTATATGCGGGGACGCAGCCTGAACGAAGCGTTCATCATCCTTGACGAAGCGCAGAATACGACGAAGGAACAGATGAAAATGTTCCTCACCCGTCTGGGGAAGGGCTCACGGGCCGTGATAACTGGGGACGCCACCCAGATCGACCTTCCCAAACGTGTCGATTCAGGACTGCTGCACGCGCTTTCAATCCTAAAAAATGTCGAAGGGATTCATTTTTCGTACCTAAACACCACGGATGTGGTCAGAAACACGCTCATCAAAAAGATAATACAGGCCTATGACGAAGAAAACCATATTTGAGACCGCAATGGACGCGGTAAAGTCCACAGGCTTCACGGTAAAGCAGTCCGTCGTGGCGCTGCTTTCATTCGTAATCTCGGCGGGCGCTTTCCTTTCCGGCGAGCACCTACTGGCGCACACCCTCGCAGGACGCCTCCAGCTTTTCCTGTTGTTTTTTGTTTTGACCATATTTTTCACCGGACGCCGCCTAAATCTGCCGGGACGCCGCCGCCGTACCGAAGCGGAAGTGATCCTACTTTCGACCCTGAGCGGCGCTTACTTTGTCGCCGTATTTTTCATCAGAGACATCAAACTGTTCGACGGGTTCATGCCCGTCTCGATCGCGCTGCCGACCGCCCTCGTGGTGATGCTCGTCTCCATCTCGATGGATGACCGCCTGGGCATGATTATGGCGCTGCTGCTGCCGACAGGCGCTCTTATATCCGGCTCGATAGATGTCTATGCGTTCATTATGGCGGCGGCCTCCAGCACCTCTGGCGCACTGTCGTTACGCAGGGCCAGGCGGCGCATGGACATGGTGCTGGCCGGCGCGGTGATCGCGGTAGTAAACGTGATAACGGTCATATCGATCATGTTGATGCAGAACTGCCCGTTCAAATTCTACCCGTTCATCACGTTCTGGGCGGTGGTGAACGGCCTCGCATCGGGGATGCTGGTTTTGGGTGTACTGCCGATGATAGAAAACGCCCTCCACCTCGCTACGACGTTCAGGCTGATAGAACTGCTAGACACCGGCGCCCCGATACTGCGCAAGCTGGAAAACTCGGCGCCGGGAACCTACAGCCATTCGATGATGGTCGCCGCTCTCGCAGAGACCGCCTGCAACGAGATCGGGGCGAAGGCGCTGCTTGCGCGGGTGGGCGCCTACTACCACGACATCGGCAAGATAGACCACCCGGAGTACTTCGTCGAGAATCAGAAAATCTACAACAAGCACAACGAGTTGAATCCGCGCCTGTCCGCGACGATCATCAGGAGCCATGTAAAGCTCGGCATTGAAAAGGCGAGGGCTATAGGGCTGCCGACCGAGGTGATCAGCTTCATCGCGGAACACCACGGCAATTCGCTGATAAAGTGGTTTTACAACGCGGCGCTTGAGAAAGAGGGGCAGGTGGACAGGGAGGACTTCTGCT
This sequence comes from Spirochaetaceae bacterium, assembly GCA_031290855.1. Lineage (GTDB taxonomy): Bacteria > Spirochaetota > Spirochaetia > Treponematales > Breznakiellaceae > JAIRMY01. The sequence goes on along the minus strand of JAISLM010000090.1, from coordinate 13,822 downwards.
ATCCCGGCACACCGCCGCACTCCCGCGAGTCGGCGGTCGTGATGCTCGCCGACGTTACGGAAGCCGCGACCCGCACACTGGAAAAGCCGACCGTCGCACGTCTGGAGAAGTTCATCGACGATCTGTTCAGGGACAAATACGAACACGGCCAGCTTGCCGAGTCGGCACTCACCTTCCGCGACATGGAAACGATAAAGTCGAGCTTCGTCCGCGTCCTCGTCGGCTTCTACCACTCCCGCATCGAGTACCCGAAACTCTCCAAACCCGGCACAACAGTTAATAATTAGTGTCTGTCCACAAATGCGGTTTTTAAGGAAGTTTGTCCATAATGTGTCTACATTATGGACAAACACTAATTAATGAACCTCCCCGCAGCAAGCCCTAAACCTGGCCCGTAATTCGGATTTCAGGGCATACGTATCTACCTGGGCCGGTTCGGTTTGGGAGGAAATGGCGGCCGCCGCGGTTCTACGGGCGGATTATGCCGCTTATCCTGGCGCGGGGGTGATGTGAACGAAACCGGTCCCCTCCATTCGCGGGCCAGCTTTAACGCCCGGCCCGATTTACCTGATTTTACCCCGCCGCTAATTCGGAAGCTTTTCTCAAAACCACCCGGGTTTTGGGAAGAGCTCCATTACCTAACTCTTTAACCCGTTATAATTCTCGTGGCTCAGGTTATAAATCCCATGACTTCCAATATTACCGGAAATAACGCATCCCCTGCTAATCATTCGGCATCCCTCATTATTAATTATTCATTTAACAGCCGCTATGCGGCTGGCTGCCCTATAGAATAAAAGGGGGGGCTTATTTATAGTGAGAAAAGTAAGTTGATAAAGAGGTCAAAGCCTTTTGGTGCGGGCACCGGCCTAAACGTGTCGACTTTAGGAGGAATAAAATGATTGATTTTCCTGTATCAAGGACCGTGCGGCGCGTTGTTAACGTAATGCCGGCGGTCGTCATGACGGTTGCCGCCGCGGCATTATTTTGCGGCTGTTCAAAGAAAGACACGGACAAGAAACTGTATATCTACAACTGGACGTACTACACGCCAGATTCCGTTATCCAGAAATTCGAGAAGGAATACGGCGTGAGCGTCGTGTACGACGAATTCGCGTCAAACGAAGATATGTACGCCAAGATAAAGGCGGGCGGATCGGGGTACGACATCGTTTTCCCGTCTGGCGATTATGTTTCGATAATGTCGTCCCAAGATATGTTCGAAAAGATTGACAAGACAAAGCTGTCAAACCTGGGCAACATAGACCCGGTCGTTCTGCAAAAGGCGACTTACGATCCGACTATGGAATACTCCGTCCCGTACTACTGGGGGGCGGCGGGGATCGTCGTCAATACCGCCAACGTTCCGGACTTTGAAAGGGACTGGAGCATTTTCGGACGAGCCGACCTTAAAAACCGGATGACTATGCTGGACGATATGCGCGAGGTCATGGGGGACGCCCTTGTCACGCTGGGGTATTCGGTCAACAGCGTGGATCCCGCCGAGATAGACGCGGCCAGGGACCTTATCAACAACAACTGGAAGCCCAACCTTGTCAAATTCGAGGCGGAAGCCTTCGGCAAGGGTTACGCCAACGGCGATTTCTGGGTGGTGCAGGGCTACGCAGAGGTTGTCTATGAGGAAATAGAGGACAACCAGGAACTTATCGACAGCACGGTGTTCTTCATTCCCGAAGCGGGCGGCCCCGCCTATATCGATAGTATGTGTGTGCTGAAAGGTTCAAAAAACATCGATCTCGCGCATCAGTTCATTGACTTTATACACCGCCCGGAAATATACGCCGAATTCTGCGACGCTTTCAGGTTCCCCGCCACCGTGAATGTTCCGGCCCGCGTCTTTCTGAAAGAGAAGCCGCTTTACAGCGTGGAGGAACTTGCGAATACCGAGTTGAAAGACGATGTCGGCGAATACCTGGAACTGTACAACGAGGCGTGGTTTGATTCGATCCGTGTGGGGGAATGACACGGAGTGAAGTTTATCATCATGGGTTCGGGCACGTCCGGCGGGGTTCCCGTTATCGGATGCGACTGCCCCGTGTGCAATTCCGCCTGCGAGCGCGACAAGCGTATGCGCTCGTCCCTGTATATCAAAGGAAACAACGGCGAGCGCGTCGTGATCGACACCGGCCCGGAATTCAGGTTGCAGGCCCTGCGGGCCGGTATAAAGTACGTAGACCTTGTTTTATTGACCCATTCACACGCTGACCACCTTCACGGGCTGGACGATCTGCGCCAGCTTTCGCGGATAAATCCCGTGCAGGTTTACGGGAACGAACAGTCGATCAACGATATTCGTGAACGTTTCGCCTACATTTGGCGCAAAACGCAGAAGGGCGGCGGCAAACCCAGAATCGATCTGCATACCGTAAACGAGGCGTTTTCATTTGAAAACCTTGTAATTATGCCGGTTCCGGTGAAACATGGAAACATGGATGTTCTTGGCTGGATGCTGCGCGAGACGACCTATACGGGCCGCAGCGTCGAAGCGGCGTATATAACCGACTGTAGTTTTATCGGCTACACGGAGATCGCGCTGCTGAAAAACATTTCCTGCCTGGTACTTGGAGCCCTGCGAATGAGACGGCACGAGACCCATTTTTCGTTTGACGAGGCTCTGGAGACGGTAAAAAGGATAGCATCGCCCGCGCTTACACGGGTTTTTTTTACGCACATCGCGGATGAACATTTTTATACGGAAATAAACGAATATTGCTCGCGTTGGCTCGAAAGAAACGGTATTTATCAAACGACCGTTCAAAGCGCCTACGACGGGCTGGAGATAGATATATGAATCGTAATGCTTCCTGCATATTTTTTGCCATAGTACTGGTTTTGGCGGTTTCGGACGGAACCTTCGCGGAGGAAAAAAAAAACCGGGGGGATTACCTTACGGTGCAGATTGCCGTCATAGGGCCCGGTGACGAATTGTACTTCTGGTGGGGACACCTCGGCCTGATCATCGAAGATAAATTGTCAGGCACGTCAAAGTTCTACGATTACGGCGTGTTTTCATTCGACAACGAGAATTTCTTCTTGAACTTTGCTTTCGGGCGGCTCCTGTACACCAGCACCGTGTCGGACACGCGCGATATTCTGCGCCGCTATATAGAGACAAACCGAGATATAGCGATATACACGCTGAACTTGAACGCGAGGCAAAAAGAGGCGGTAATGCGTGCGGCGGAACGGAACATTCTGCCCGAATACCGCGATTACCTGTACAATCATTTTTCCGACAACTGCGTCACAAGGACGACAAATTTGCTTGACGACGCGCTGGACGGGCAGTTCTACGCGATGGCTAAAAGTACGCCAGGACGCCTTACCCTGCGGGAACATGTCCGCCGCCACACGTACTTCTCGCCTTTCTGGGACTGGCTCCTGAATTTCCTGATGGGACAGGGTATAGACGCGCCCTCGACGGTAAAGGAAGAATTGTTTTTGCCGTCCGAAGTGGGGCGCGTACTGCAAACCTTTTATTATATTGATGCCAACGGCGCCAAGGAACCCCTTTTAAGCTCGGTAGAGATTTTGAACACGTCGAAGGGCCGTCCGCCAGTACTGGACGCGCCCCGCGCCCGATGGCCCTACGGGCTTTGTTACGGCGCGGCCGTCTCGCTCGTGCTACTGATGCTTATGCTTCTGTCAAAAAAACTTCCCGCCGGCCGTGTGCTGCTTGGTTTAAGCCAGTCGCTGTTGGGATTATTCTTCGGCCTTGCCGGTACGGTCGCGGGTTTTATGACATTCTTTACAAATCACGATTATACGTGGCACAACATAAATGTTCTTTTTGTGAATCCGCTGCTGCTGGCCGCCGTACCGCTGGGACTTAAAAGCGCTTTCGGCAAAAACGAAAACGGGCGCGCCCTGTCGGAAAAAATACTGAAAGGACTGTGGACGTATGTTTTTTCAGGCGGAGTTTTGACGATGCTTATCAAACTTTCCCCCGCCTTCTACCAGCAGAATCAGGTAACGCTCGCCCTTGTGCTGCCCTTCGCGTTTACCCTGAGTTTTATCCCCGTGTGGATAGGTAAAATACCCCACAACCCCCATCCCTCCGGTAAGCGGAACCCGGAAGGCTAACGGATTTTGCAGCCGCGCGGGCGCCGTTCAACCGGAACAAGTTCGTTTAGTTGTTCATTTAAAACTCAAGGATTTCTTATGATAATGCCGTATTTGAAGAAGCGTATTTTTGTAGGTGCGATTTAAATATGTGCGGTTTTTTTTTAATCCGCATCGCCTTTCATTTTGCCTGTAAACCGCGTTCAATAAGACGTTTTCCAAAAACCGCCTCCAAAACCCGCGGAATTTTATTAACAGCGGCTTTGGCCTCGGCTGCACTGCCGCTTTACGCCAGGGATATAAGTGTTTCGGTTACAGACGGTGATTTGGAAGAACCGCTCGCGGGCGCCGTGATCCGTCTGCCGGACGGAGCGGAAATACCAACCGGCGACGACGGCGCGGCGTCTTTTTATGTTCCCGACGATCTTTACGGTGAAATCAGAATCACATATCCCGGCTATGAACCGGAACGGATAGTGTTAACGGCAAACGGCAGGGATTCTTTTGCGCTTACCATGCGGATGAGCGCCGATGTTCTGGAGAACGAAGAGCTTGTAATAGAAGAATACAGGCCTGAAGCGGGCAAAATTCGGAGCGGGCGCGGCGTTTCAATGAACCGCGAAAACCTTAAAATTACATCGGAGATCGGCCTGATAGAGGACATAATTTCGTCGATCAAACTGCTGCCGGGGGTGGGATATATCGGACTCTTTAACGCGCTGCCTTCCATTCGCGGCGGAATACCAGGCGATATGAAGGCGGCCCTTAACGGATTTTATATCGATAATCCGTACCACTGGGGCGGAGGTTTTTCGATATTCGACCCGAAGACGATAGAAAGCGCGCAACTGTACCACGGCGTTTTTTCGGCGCGTTACACGCACACTATTTCGGGCCTACTTGAGATGACTTCAAAACGGCCTCCGTCCGACCATGTTGATTTCGGACTTTATCTTTCTACAAGCGCGGCGGGCTTCAATGTCTCGCATCCCCTGCCGGATTTTTCAGATTTTAACGCGGCAAACCGCGGCGCGGTCATGGTAACGGGGAAGTTAACATATTGGGGCCCTTTTGTTAATCTTGCGAAAGCCCTGTCAAAATCCATCGCCGTACTGGAGCCGGTAAACGCAGTATCCGTCGCGCCGTATATCCGCAGTCTGAACCTGCTTTCAAACTACAGATTCTCAGCCGATATGGAATTGAATTTAAACGCGTATGTAGGCAGTGACGGTGTCGGGGCTTCATACGATAATACCGGCGGAAATATAGACGTATTAAGCTATTCAACCTTGAAATTTGCCTGGGACAATATAATTTTTTTCTTTACGGCGAATTTGTTGTTCAATCCCAAACCGGATATGATAATAAAAACAAATCTTGGCGTATCCTACGGCTCGCAGTTTATGGATTCGTACACCAGCTATACTATAGAAGGGAGGGGGAATTCCCCCGACATCCATAAAATCAGCATTGAGAAATATAAAGATACAATCACCGGTTTGCAGGCGCGGGTAGATTTTGACCGGGATTTGGGAAACGGCTTTTTATTTTCCGCCGGCGTCGAAGAACTGTACCGTAAATGGTACCAAATAGACAGTACAAACGCGATGTCAGACGTCAAGCTGGAAGACGGAACATGGCAGTCATTCGTACGGGTTTATCCTGAAGTACACAACACGGGTTTATTTTCCGGAGCTTATTCACTGTTTGAATACGAAGCTCCCGCCGGACGTTTCTCCGTCGAGGCGGGCCTTCGTCTAGATCATCTGTATTTTATCGGAAATGATTTTACAGTTCAAACTTTTCCAGTCTTAAATCCGCGCCTCAACTTTGATTATTACTTGTTGCGAAACAGGAAAGGCATCGATCTTTTGACGCTCACGGCCGGTACTGGCCTGTTTTCTTCGTTAAATGAAAACATTGCCTACCTGGACAAAAGTTACGGAATTAATGATTTTGATCTAAAACAAAACAGGAGCAGCACGAGCATAGCCGGTATTAAAATTGATTTTTTGAGCGTTTGGAGCCTTATGTTTGAATTTTACTACAAGTACATATTTGACAGGGCGTACATCACGTCCGTTGCCAGCTTCCAAAAAGACGGCATCGTGACAGAGTATGACTTTGACGGTACGGGGCACGTTTGGGGTTTCGATATTATGCTGCAAAAAATATACGGACGTTTTATCGACGGCTGGATTTCATATTCGTTTAATTATGCCAAATACCACGATCCAAAACGTATTTCCGCGTTTATGAACGCGTTTTTTTCGGACATGGATAACACCTGGTATTTTCCGTCATTCCACCGTTTTTCAACCCTGAATCTGGTATTGAACATTAAACCGCTTGTAAACTTCAATATTTATATGCGCTTTGGTTTCGCAAGCGGCTTTCCGCAGGCCGATACCGGACCTGTGTTTTCTTATGAGTTGTATGACGGCAAAAACAGGCCTACCGGAATAATAAAATACAAACGCGAATCTTTCTATTCCGACAATGTACGATCGGGATTTTCTCTGCCGCTTGACATAAAATTCTCATGGTACTTCTTCTATCCGAACGACAAGGTACGGACAGAGGTATACCTTGCCGCGGAAAACGTTTTGTCGCTTATTTACCGGTCAAAAAGAAACACGACGCTGAATCCGTATACCGGCGAGGAAGAGGAGGGAAGCGACATCGTTTCTTTCGAACTGCCCATACCGATGGTTTCTTTTGGATTTATGTGGACTTATTAGGCCGTTTAGGCTAATTTTAGATATGTACCATGTTTACCGATAATCATACCAATGCCGGAAAATATTGAATTTTACGACCTGATCCGCACATATTCGCTCAGAAACAACTCGCCTTACATACCCGTCAACGTGCTTGTTCAGTTTTTACAGCGGAATGCCATGCGCAACGACGCGCCGCCGTATATACGGAAATGGCTTGAGAACACCCGTGAAAAAATTTATGCGGAACTTTCGCGTCTTTCCGACGAAGGTAAATGCATAATCCAGGGAGACGCGTCGAACCAAAGAATATTCCTGCCGATTTTTTTTGTTGAAAAAATTGAAAGCTTTTATTTTTTGATAGATGAAACGAGTGACAAGCCTTTTTTGAGTGAAGAAAATTTAAGTACAAAAATTCCGCCGGAATATGTCAGGGAAATTTCCGTAGAAACCGGCATCATAGATTATCTCTCCAAACCTCAGAAAACGATATTTCCAGTGCTGAAATTAATATTCCCTGATAATTTCGGCAACGCGCTGGTACTGCCGGCGCATATTCCGCAGCGTGTTCTGGAAGCGGCCCTGTCAAAACTAAAAAAATCAATGCAAAAAAACATGATGCTGGATTTTTACAAACAAAAACTGATTATACACTTCCCGGGTCAGGAGCTTCATGCAAAGGAGTTCATCAAGAATATCGCGATGCATCATTCAAAATGCATAGAAGAGATGAAATCCGCGAACGATTTTATATTTTCCGCATGGCTTTTTCTGTGCCCGCTTATCAAAACGCAGATCAGAGACATGGTTGATCGCAGCAAAGAAATGTATCCCGAAAATGTCGCGCTGTACCAGTCGGTAGCGCTGATTTTGTGTTTTAACAATTATTACAAGGTTCTTGCGATCAACAAGCGTGATAAAGACGCGGCTTTTGCCGACATCGGGGAAAAGATGACGGAAATCCCCTATATGTATACGTTTGACAATATTTTCAAATTCACCACGACGGGCGGAATCTATATTTTGCGGCGCTATACGGAAGAAGATTTAAGAGAATGGCTAAATGAAAAAATGACGCCGTTGAACGATAAAGCGCCTGATATAATGAAATACACGGATACGGACAAAAAAGAATATTTCGTGCGAAAAGACAGGGTGCTGGCGCTTTGTTTGTACATCCTCAGGGATTTGCAGCCAAAGATAAAGACCGACATAACAAACCGCTGGACAAAAATACTTGGCCGTTACTGTAAAGAAAAAGCGATGGAAAACGACGCGGATTTCGAGAGGCTACTGCAAAAACTTGTCCGACTTTATTCGCCGCTTGTATCGATCATACTGAATGACAAGCTGACCGCCCTGATACAGAATGAAATGATTGCCGGCAGCCTCATCCCGTCAAAAGTCGAAAAACTTTTTGAAGGCAGGGATCCGGTACCGTTCAGGAAACTGTTTGGTTTTCGGCGCGAAAGCCTGATGCTTTACTCAAAATTGTCGCTGCCGTTCTGGTATTCAATACCGATAGTCGTATCAATTGCCAGATTCTTCAAATACAAACTCAAAAAAATATCCGTGTACGTCAAAGAAGCCGAAATATCGCCGGAAAACGATCAGAGGCCGCTTCTAAAAGCCGCCGTCCAAAAGCTGACGAGCGAGATCGTTCCGGACGGTTTTACCGTTGACCAGTACATGGACGGCCTCATCGATCGCTGGAATCAGCTTTTGAACAAAGAAGCCCGTGAAAAATTGATCCGTGACGTGAACACGACGATAAAGGACTATATGCGGAATGCGATAAAGACCTTCGGCCAAAACGCCCTGACCTCTTCCATGCTGGACGAACTTGCCGAGCGTATTATAAACGCAAACCAGGCGCTGTCCCGGATCAAAAACAAAACCTCCCTCCATATTTACATAAAGCTGTACATAACAAAAAACCTGCTGGACTAGAGCGCCCTTAACGCATCCTCCGACGCGCGGGTACAATGGCGTATGCGAAAACTGAAACTGCTGCGTATCCCGCTCTTCGTGCAGGGCATCCTGGCGCCGATGCTGATTCCGCCGATACTGTACGCCCTCCTCCACGGCGAGACACGGACGCTTCCCGCCCTCGTGTTTCCCGCGCTGATCGCGCTGGCGCTGAGCATACCGGCGCTGTTTTTGATCGCGCGCCGCCCCGTACCGCCGGCGGGCCGGGACGGCTTTTTTTTGGTATCGATGACGTGGATCTTTTTAAGCCTGCTCGGTTCCCTGCCCTACTACCTGAGCGGCGAGGGAATACGCTTCACGGACGCCGTGTTCGAAAGCGTCTGCGGCTTCGCGTCGACCGGCGCGACAAGCATCCCCGATACCGAAGCCCTACCGCGCTCCCTGCTCCTATGGCGCGCGATAAGCCACTGGACGGGCGGCATCGGCATCATAATGCTGACGGTCGCCCTGCTGCCCCTCCTCGGCGTGGGCGGCTTCCAGCTCGTCAAGGCGGAAACGGCCGGCCCTGAAAAAGAAAGGATCACGCCTAAGATAACACAAACCGCAAAAGTCCTCTCGCTCGTGTACCTCTCGTTCACGCTGGCGCTCTTCCTGCTCTATCTATCAGGCGGCATGGACAGCTTCGACGCAGCCTGCAACGCGCTGTCGATACTCGCGACAGGCGGGGTAAGCACGAAAAACGAAGGCCTGCGTTACTACAATTCGGCGTATATCGACACGGTTACCACCGTGTTCATGCTGCTCGCCGGCTTCAACTTCAACATGTACTTCCGCATACTGCGCGGAAAGATAAAGGATGTGTTTTACAACACGGAAGCGCGCGCCTACCTTTTAATATTTGCGGTATCCTGCCTCCTGATCGCCGTAAACATCTTTCCGCTGTACGCTTCCCCGTTCACGGCGCTTCGTTACGCGGCCTTTCAGAGCGCCTCGATACTTTCCACGACGGGAAACGCCGCCGCCAACTACGAAAAATGGCCCGCCGGAGCCCAGGCGGTACTGTTCGCGCTGATGTTCATAGGCGGCTGTTCCGGCTCGACGGCCTGCGGCGTAAAAGTGATCCGCCACGCCGTGCTGTGGAAGCAGGGTGTAAACGAACTGCGCCGCATGATATACCCGCGCGGCGTGTTCAGCGTACGGCTCAACAACAAGATAGGCCGCAAGGACGTGGTGTACGGCGTGGCGGGTTTCATGTTTCTGTATTTTTCGATAGTGTTTGTAACAACGTTTGTCACGGCTGCAAGCGGCGTAGACTTGTTCACCTCGTTCAGCGCCGCACTTTCGATTCTGGGCAACGTGGGAACGGGCTTCGGCGGCATAGGCCCCGCACAAAACTACGGCTTCTTCAGCGACGGCGTAAAATGGCTGTTCTGTTTCGTGATGATAGCGGGCCGTCTGGAAATATGGACGGTCCTCGTCATGTTCACCCCCGGTTTCTGGCGCACGTAAGCCAAGGCCGCCAGCGCCGCGTGGCAAGCGCGAACCTAAGGGGCGGGGGAGCAGACCCCACTGCGAATAAACTGGTTTTAGAATATATGTATAAATTTAGCAGCAGCAAAAATTTTTTGGCCCGAATTTGCCGCAGCGCCGCGCCATCCATGGCGCGGGAAGTTTGAAACGTAAAGAATTAAAGAAGAAGGAATGGAAAAACAGCCCCGCGATCCCTTGACTCTTTTTTATCCTTTACGGCATACTAAAAAACTATGAAAACGATTTTTGTAAAACCAGCCTGCGCCGAGCGTAAGTGGTTTCTCATTGATGCGGAAGGAAAGGCTCTGGGGCGTATCGCGGCAAAAGCGGCGTCCATTGTCCGTGGGAAGGAAAAGGCTATATTTGCCCGCAATCACGAGCTTGGCGATTATCTAGTACTGATAAATGCCGCTAAGATTACCGTCAGCGGGCGGAAGTACGAAAATAAGCTGTACCATCACCATACCGGTTTTCCGGGCGGTCTTAAAACCCGGACGTACAGGGAACTTGCGGAACGGCATCCTACCGCACCGCTGGAGGCGGCTATCCGCGGTATGCTGCCCAAGGGACCGCTGGGCAGAAAGATCTTCAATAACGTAAAAATTTACGCGGGCAGTGAGCATCCGCACGCCGCGCAAAATCCTGAAAAGATCGATTTTTAAGAGGTATTTTGTGGTTAGAAATCTTGGTATTGGAACAGGCAGACGAAAAACTTCCGTTGCCCGCGTCTATGTGCGCGACGGCAGCGGTAAATTTACCGTCAACGGCAAGGTTTTGAATGAATATTTCCCCCAGGTCGAACATATCAATGTGGTAAAAGCCCCCCTGATGGTTATCGCGGGAGAAAACAAATTCGATGTGCTTATCAATGTATACGGCGGTGGAGTTAATGGTCAGGCCGGAGCCTGCCGTCACGGTCTCGCCCGCGCCCTCTGTCATGTAGACGAGGCCAACTATGCCAGCCTGCGCGCCAACGGTTTTTTAACCCGCGACAGTCGTATGGTTGAACGCAAAAAGTACGGACAGGCAGGCGCACGCAGACGTTTTCAATTCTCTAAACGTTAATTTGCCTTTCATCTGCGGAAAGGAGAGCGTCCTCTTTGTCTGGAATGTCCTTATGGGAACGGGGCGATAAGTTTCGTGCGGAGGACAAAATAACGTATGGAAGGGTTTTGTACGGACGGGCAAGCCGGGCCGCCGCCCGCATTGCGGGACGCCCTGCGTCTGGTGGCCCGCGCAGAACAGTTTAGTTTGGGGCTTTCATTAAAACTTCAAAAAAAAGGATACAGCCGGGACGAGATACGTTCCGCAGTTGACACGCTGGTCAAAACAGGAATGCTTGACGATCAGCGTTATGCCCGGCTTTGGGTTACTTCGCGGATAAAACGCAGGGCCGACTCCCCCCGTGAGCTTCTGTGTTCTCTGCGCGGCAAAGGGATCGGGCACGGCGCCGCCGTTGCCGCGTTGAAAGAAGCGCTTAGCGCGGAGGTTCAGCTTGCGCTTTTGCGGCGCTTCGCCAAAAAGAAAGGCATCTGCGACACGGTGAACGGTAGCGCCGCACGGGAAAAACTCTGTTTTGACGGCTTTAGCGCGGAAGCCCTGGACCGTTTTTTTGATGAATGAATCTGTTTGCGGGAGAAAATCTTATGGACAGCGCCGCTTTTGACGCAATCGTGCGGGGCAGGGTTCAGCATGTAGGCTTTCGTTACTATGCCTGCTCAGAAGCCGAGCGGCTGGGCGTAAAGGGCTGGATTCGCAACAAGCCCATGGGCGAGGTGGAAGTACGCGCGGAAGGCGAACCGGAAAATCTGAAAAAATTCCTTTCATGGCTGCACAAGGGGCCGCCTAACGGCAGGGTCGACTCCGTAAACATAAGCTGGCGCGAGCCGTGCGGCACATACAGGGGTTTTGCGGTGGATTATGACAGATGAAAAATAAAGCGCTGCTCGTACTATGCCTATTCCTTTTCCACCCCAGGCAAACCAATCCAATTGACATCACGGTCGGCGGCGGTATCGACAAAACCTCGTACTCTCCCAAAAACGAAGATCCGGCGGGTGACACGTTTGAGCCGGAACTGCTGCCCCTCTATTTTGCGGAGCTCAGGGGGGATTTTGCGGTCGAGTACAGTTATGGCATCAGGGCGCTCTACGATCCGATCTGGCTTAATACGGTTTCGGGCAATGTAGGGTATAAATTTGGAAACGTGAACATCGGGCTTGGCTTTTTCATCGGGGACAGCGATTTTACCTTTAAGACGTTGGACGCCGGGTTTTCGGGCCGGGCCGGTTTCGAGTTTCCCGGCGTTTTTTTTGCGAACGCGAGCATCGCATCCAGTCTGGACGGCGGCTCGGACAGCGCCGAGACCGCCACCCGTAAACTATTCGGCGCACAGGGCGGATTTTGGATACCGCATATCCTTTTTACCTTTGATTTTGAGCTTAGGGAGTACATAGAGCAGCTTAGCGGCGCGTTAAAAATACACAGGTCGCGCACGATGTACAGGCTGACGATGGAGATGTATTCAAAAAACACTCCCTACCGCATAGGTTTAATCTTTGGCAAGCAGAGTCTGTCCCGCAAGATAGAGTCCGCCTCCGTGCCGGAAGACCTTTCTTTTGAAATGTTCATCATAGGGCTGCGGTTTTTCAACCAGGCGAGCCGCACTTTCGCGTGGTTTTTCGAAGGGGAAATGCCGTTCAATACCGACAAACTTCCCAACGTAAGGGTATTCTTCCGCGCCTCCGCCGGCCTTACCTTTTCGTATAATGAAAAATGAACGCGCAAAGCGGCCCCTGCCTGAGAATTAACGTGAGTTCCATAGTTTTGAACAGGTGCTTCTAGGCGGGGCGTTACGCAGGGCAACAGCGCTTACCCGCCGAATGAGCCTTCGTGCGGCAAGCGCGAACCGAAGGTTCGGCGCGGTACCCGTGGACTGACACGTTAGTCAAAACCTCCCCCTCGCTCCCGGGCCCGCGGCTTGCCCCGTTTGCCGGGTCAAAATGCCCCGGATTTTTTTGAAAAAACTTAAAAAAACAGGCGTCGGGGTCTGACCCCATCCCGACTTAAATCGTTACCTGGTAATGATTTAGAGCGATGAACAATGGGCAGTTAGGGGAGGACTGTCGAGTCTGCCGGGGGATGGCGGCTTCTGGGAGGAGGCTCCCGCCGGCCCCCGCCCCGGAAGCCTCCCGCCTTATCCCGCCGCACGGTTTGTCCCGTTTCCCCACGTTTGCCGTGTCAAAATGCCCCGGATTTTTTTTGAAAAAACTTAAAAAAACAGGCGTCGGGGTCTGACCCCATCCCGACTTAAATCGTTACCCGGTAATGATTTAGAGCGATGGTCAGTGAGAGGTGAGTGGAGGGCTTTCGAGTCTGCCGGGGGATGTCGGCTTCTGGGAGGAGGCTCCCGCCGGCCCCCGCCCCGGAAGCCTCCCGCCTTATCCTGCCGCACGGTTTGTCCCGTTTCCCCACGTTTACCGTGTCAAAATGCCCCGGATTTTTTTTGAAAAAACTTAAAAAAACAGGCGTCGGGGTCTGACCCCATCCCGACTTAAATC
>JAISLM010000089.1 GCA_031290855.1 Spirochaetaceae bacterium | reverse complement strand
CCCGCCATTCGGCGGCCAGATACTTCACCGCATCCGTCGCCCGGCTGATCAGTTCAGGGGACACGTCAACCGCATACATTTCTTTCAGGTGGTCCTGTATTTGCCGGGTGGTCAATCCGAGCGCGTACATCGAGAGGATTTTGTCGTCAAACCCCCGGAACTCCCGTTGGTGTTTGGGGACTATCCGCAGCTCAAACGTCCCCTCACGGGCCCGGGGCACCGCTATTTCCATCGGCCCGCTGTCGGTCCGCAGCTCCTTGCCACTCTTGCCGTTTCGGCGGTTGGCAACGGGCTTTGCACCCTGGTCATGTTTTTCATAGCCCAAGTGCGCGGTCAACTCAGCCTCCATCGTCCGCTACACCAGCGCCTTGGTCAGCTGCTTCATAATCCCTTCCGGGCCGTAAAAGTCGTCAGGACCGTGGTAGTCCTTCAGAATTGCGTCTAGAACCTCTCTTGTAAAAGCCATACTTGCTCCTTTGCGTAGTATAGCCGTTTACACAAAATTTGTTACAGGCTCCAAGGGGCGGGGGAGCAGACCCCACTGCGAATAAAAAAAGCGATGAACCGTAAGCCGGATTCTGTTCCCTTCCGTCGGGAGTTGTGTCCGTAAACGAAAGGGTACCGCCATCTGTCTTGAACCGCCGTTACCGGCGGTTTCATGCAGCCTACCCGCGCTTGTGGGGCGGGCAACCCAAGCGCTGTTTAGCTTTGCTCCTGATGAGGTTTGCCGTGCCGGAACCGTCGCCAGTTCCGCGGCGGGCTCTTGCCCCGCCATTTCACCCTTACCGCGCGTCCGCCTGAGCGGAAACACGGCGGTATATTTTCTGTTGCGCTGTCTGTGACACCAATACCAAACAAGCTGATGCCGGTATCGGCGTCCCCGGCCGTTAGCCGGCATCATGCCCTGCGGAGCCCGGACTTTCCTCGCTGCCGCGGCATCGCCGCAGCAGCGCGGCGGCGGTTCATCGCCTAAAATTAATCATCGTAACCGGTCATTTTTTCATCATCATCTTCGTATTCATATTCGATATCTTCTTCATCGTCCAAATCTTCAAGGTCGGACAGGCTGCCTGCCGTATCATTGTCAAAATAGATTTCTTCATCCTCGGAAGATTCCTCGTGAAACAGAATGCTTGAGCAGTATGGACATGAAACAATTTCTTTACCGCCGCGGACGCTGTTTGCAAACTGTACCGGCAGAATCATGTGGCAGCTTGAGCATACGCCGCCTTTTATGCTTACGATTCCGTTTCCGCCCTTCTTTTTGACGATACGCTCAAACTTAAACAAAAGTTCTTCGTCCATGTTTTTTGTAAGTTCTTTTTCTTCCGCTTCCAATTCCGCCAAAAGGTTTTTTCGATCAGAAAGATCGGATTCCACACGCGCCTTTGCCTCTGACAACTCAATTTCCTGCTGGTTTATCAAATCTTTTTTCTGTTCCATATTATTGTCAAGCTCGCGTATCTTTTGACCTTTCTGTTTTATTTCCTTGCGGCACTGCGATTCTTTTTCCGAGGCATCGTGAATTTCCTTATCAAGATTTTCATATTCACGCTGCGTGTTTATCGCGTCCATGTGTTTTTCCGCCTTTTCCCGCGCACTCTCCGCCTCGAACAAAAGATTTTCCAGTTCCATTTCCGCCGTTTTTGCCGTGTTACGTTCAAAATCCATTTCTATATACTCTTTTTTCAGCCGTTGAAGCAGTTCTTCCTGCGTTACCAGCATCTTCGGAATATAGTTGATATCACGTTCCAATTCAATCTTTTTTGCAAGCACATCCTGTAGCGAGCGCAGTTTCTCAAAAATTTCTTCCGTTATCATTGTATCCTCTCCAAAAAATATATTGGCATGGGCGCACGGATGTTAAAATAAAACATATTTATGCGGACGCCCGTGGCGAAAGACCGGCGGCATTATGCCGAATGCCGCCGGCATATCCCTTGTATGCCGCTTACCGTAGCATAGCGGTAAAACGGCAAACTTTACAGGCAATAAATACTCCCATACGTCATTTTAGTGATCCAGGTAATCCTTCAGTTTTCTGCTGCGTACCGGGTGTCGCAGTCTTCGCAGGGCCTTTGCTTCTATCTGCCTGATACGCTCGCGGGTAACGTTAAAGTAAAGGCCGACCTCTTCAAGCGTCAGGGAATAGCCGTCGTCCAGTCCGAAACGCATCTTCAGAACCTCCTGTTCACGCTTTGGCAGCGTGGACAGCACCCCGAAAAGACGTTCCTGCAGCAGTGTAAACGCGGTTTTGCTGGCCGGATTTTCAACGTCCTTGTCCTCGATGAAATCTCCCAAAAGCGAGTCTTCCTCCTCCCCTATAGGTGTTTCAAGTGATATGGGCTCACGCGCCACACTTTTAACGGTCTTTACACGCACCGATGTCCAGCCGAGTTTTTCGGCAATTTCATCATCGGACGGTTCTCTTCCAAGCGCCTGTAGCAGCTGGCGGGATTCCCTGCTCACCTTGTTTATCTGTTCTATCATGTGTACGGGCACGCGACTCGTGCGCGCCTGATCGGAAATTGAACGTGTTATGGCCTGGCGTATCCACCATGTAGCATAGGTCGAAAACTTAAAACCTTTTTGATATTCAAACTTTTCGACAGCCTTTATAAGGCCGATATTTCCTTCCTGTACAAGGTCAAAAAAATGAAGCCCCCGGTTGGTATACTTTTTTGCGATTGATACGACAAGGCGCAGGTTCGCCGTAATAAGCTTATCCTTTGCGTCTTTCAGCATCTTGCGTCCGTAATTAATATCACGCGCCATAAGATTGATATTGTCGCAGGATTCTTCGAATTCGTCTTCCAGTTGCTCAAGCCGCTTCTGCGTCTGCTGGATATGCTGAATTTTTTCTTTTATTTCGTCGGAACTTAGCGATAATTCATTTTCAAGACGTTCCCGTTCTTCCTTTACCGTAAGGCCGCGTCCCAGAGAACGCAGTTCTTTCATGGAAACGACCTGAAGACGCTTCTCGATCCTGTCCTGTTCCTTGCGGAAACGTTTGATTTTTTTGGCGGCCTGTACAAATTTGTCGGAAAAGGCATTTATCTCTTCCGGGTGGATCTCAATATTTTTTATCAACTCAAGTAGTCCTGCCCGCAGTTTTACCAATTCCTGATCGCCAAAAATATCGGGGCCGCGTATGCCTCTTGCTATCAGCTTTCGTTTTGCCTCGATATATTTTTTCAGATCGGCATCTATAGTACGGAGGCTTTCTTTATAAAAGTTATAAAGACGGCGCCGCTCCGTCATGAATTCAGTAATTTCTTTTTTTGTTTTTTCATGCAGGTCTTTTGCTTCTTTTTTTGAAAAAGCCTTCTGCGCTATGCGGTGACATTCGGTAATAATCATGCCGGATCGCTTTATAACGTCCTTGATTATGTTACCGCCCTCCTCCATTTTTTTTGAAAGTTCTTTTTCCTGGTCCCCATTAAGAAGATGTACCTTTCCGATTTCTTTAAGGTAAAGCCGCACCGGGTCGTCAATAGTGGATTCCTTGTCACCCGCGCGGCGTAAATGTTTTTTTTCCGAAGATGAGTTTTTAATGAAAGCTTTAAGCACCTCTTCTTCATCGCCGCTCTCTTCCCGTTCCAGTTCTATATTGCCGGCCTCCAAAACGGAAAAAATATGCTCCATTTTTTCGGCATTGTTGATAATATTCTCCGGCAGGAATTCTTCCATGTCGTCATGTGTGATACGGTTGTTTTTTATCCTTGCATACTCTATAAGTTTCTCTAACGAAGCGTCGCTCCCGGCATCTTCTTCGATAATGCTGTCCATGCCATCGATGCCTGCATTCATGTTTACAGAATTCAAACCTACAGACCTTCCATCTATATTGTAAACATTTCTTTCTTTAACAGGAGCAATTTGTATTTCATCTATCATATATCAACCCCCTTTTAAGCTTTGCAGTTCGGAGTCGATGAACATTTTTTCATGCATCAAATCTTCCACCGGCAACCCGTTGTTTCTCTCTGAGCGCATCCTGGCTACAAGCTCGTTACGTTTTCGCATAAGCCCCTTCGCTTTGAGTTTCTTTATGCTGTCCGCAACTATATGCTCCGGTTTTTCGGAGAATTCCCTGGTCGCGGCTTTTTCGACAACGAACTGTTTAAGATCGCCCGTTTCAATACCGTTTATCAGGGCTTCAAAATTCATGTTGCCGGCCCGGTTACACTCCTCAAGCGTTACATAGAGCTCTTTTGCATAACTGTCGCTAAAGTCCTCGATTGGAATTGCGGAGCGCAGTTTAGCAAACAAAGAAGGGTTTGCTTCGCAATTCACCGCCGCCGCGGCAAGCGGATAAAGCTCGTCCGTCATCTTTATAGTGTGACTTACAGGCGACTCGGTATTTCTTTGCGCGATATATCCACCGTCATGCCAAACTTTATAATCATACAATACCGACTGCGTACCCGTCCCGAAAGCATCAGCTATCAGCCTAACATACGACTCCCGTTCAACTTCAGAATCGATTAGGTCTAAAAATGGAAACAAAGAGGCAACGGCCCTTGCTTTCCGCATTGAATCCGAATCATCCGGCGAGCGTTTGCTTTCGGCTAACAAGTACTCAAAATCAAGTATACTATGTTTCACAAATTGTTGCAAGTATTCCGCGCCTTTGTCCTTCAGCATATCCGCCGGATCTTTGAATTCCGCCGGACCATCATGTTTCACCACAAAGGCGGGGATCGCGGCGCTGCGACAGGTCAGTATCGCCTTTGCCGACGCCGCCAGCCCGGCGGCGTCGCTGTCAAACAAAAGTTTAATCCTGTCCGCCCAGCGCGCCAGCAGCCGCGCCTGTTCCACGGTAAAGGCCGTGCCCAGCGGGGCCACGGCGTTACAAACCCCCGCCTCGTGCAGCGCTATAACGTCCATGTAGCCTTCCGCCACGATCACTTCTTTCCTGTTCCGTATCTCGTTCACCGCCAAATCCAGCGCAAACAGCGTATCCCTCTTTCTATAAATTAACGATTCTGAAGAATTAAGATACTTGGGGCCATCCCCGCCCAAGATTCTGCCGCCAAAAGCCACTATTCGTCCCTGCCTGTCCGCTATCGGGAAGATAAGCCGGCCCGAAAAGAAGGACCTGCGGGGATTAGCCTTCGTGAACAGCCCGCTTTCCGCCAAAAAATCGGTGGAATAACCCTTGCCAAGTAGGAATCTGTACAGCCAAAACGGGTCCCCAGGCGCATAACCCAGCCGAAAACGCCTTACAAGGCCGTCCGAGACGCCGCGCCCCCTCACATATTCCAGCGCGCCGGCGCCTTCCGGCGTCTCCGTAAGGATGTAGCTAAAACTCCCCGCGACGCGCCTGTACATACCGATAAGATCGTCCTTTTTCCTGTCC
This sequence comes from Spirochaetaceae bacterium, assembly GCA_031290855.1. Taxonomy (GTDB): domain Bacteria; phylum Spirochaetota; class Spirochaetia; order Treponematales; family Breznakiellaceae; genus JAIRMY01. Next base: position 3,991 of record JAISLM010000089.1, on the reverse strand, counting down.
TGTGCCCCCGTGTTCACCGGAACACCGGAATTGTCCGTCATCACAGGTACGCCGAAACGCTTCGCGAGCAATTCCACAGTTTCCGGAAAACTCAGCTTGTCCATCTCCATCACGAAATTGATCACGCTGCCGCCCTCGTGGCAGCCGAAGCAGTAGTAAGTCTTCCGTTCCGGGTCAACCGTGAACGACGGGGTCTTCTCGTTGTGAAACGGGCAGCGCCCCCACCAGCGCCCGCTTTTTTTTTCAAGCTTGACATAATCGCCGACAACGGCAACGGCGTCCAGGCGACTGTTCAACTCGTCAATGGTTTCCCTGGCTATACGCCCCATGGCTTATCGGTTTCCTTTTACAAAAAGTTCGCCCGCCGCTATATGCTCGTCAAAATTTTTTGAAAAGTAATGCGTTCCGGACACGGGATCGACGACCCGAAAGAACAGAAAGTCGTTGTTTTCCGGCGCGAAAGCGGCCTTAAGCGCCACCGCGCCGGGCGCGGCAATAGGTCCGGGCGGCAAACCGGAACGCACATACGTGTTGTACGGGCTCTCTATCTGAATATCGGAGTTAAAAAGACGCAACGGGTGCGGCCTCCCCTCAATTTCGGTGATAATATACTCGACGGTCGCGCACGATTCCAGCCGCATCCCCCTGTCCAGCCTGTTCTGGAACACGCCCGCGATGACGGCGGCCTCGTCCGCGACACGGTACTCGCGCTCGATGATCGAAGCGAGCGTTACCTTTTCATAAAGCTTCTCGGGCGTGAAAGCGTCCGCGTCTACCCCTATCCCGTCAAGCCTGTCAAAGAAAGTATCCGCCATTTTGCGCACCACGAGATCCGCCGGGTAGTTGACCTCAAGCAGGTAGGTGTCCGGGTAGAGGTAACCCTCCATTGTTTTGCCGGGCACACGGTAACCCTCCAGCGTCAGGCGGTCCGCCGCCGCCGCGAGAAAGGAGGAAACCGTGCAGACGCCCGCATCCTCCAAAAAGACGGCGGTTTTACGCAAAGTCGCACCCTCGGGCACCGTTACACGGATAAGCTTTTGCCGGCCCTGAAGCAGTATTCCGTAAAGCTCGGTCTGGCTTACCGGCAGCTCGATCTGGTATACGCCCGCCTTGATGTAGCCGCGCCTGATCCGCGAAAGAACGTTCCAGAACAAAACGCTTTTAATGATACCCGCCTCCGCAAAGCGCCTGCCCGCCGCGATGGAACTTTCGCCGTCCCGGACCCCGATCTCGGCGACGCCGTCCACATCTATCAGCACGCCCTCCGCGCCTGCGGGCGCACGCGACGGAGGCGCGTTAAGCTGCGCCGCCCAAAAAAAGCCCGCCGCCGCAAGCAAAAAGACAAGTCCCGTCACACGGGCCGCAATGGGAAAGGCCTTCCGCTTCTTCATACCGATATATTACACCGAATCCCTCCAAATAAAAAGGCGGCGTATGCTGGGAATGAGTGATTAGTGACGGGAGATTTGAGCTTGTCCTTGCAGGCTGGCTTTGGTAAGAGGACGTTAATGAGCCTCCGCACGGCAAGCGCGAACCTAAGGTTCGGCGGGGTATTAAACCAGAATTTGCGAATAACCGCGACGCGTCATTTGGGCGGGACCTTAGCCTGTAGCGCAATTCTTTCATATTTGGTAAAAAGGGTATAGGGCATCGGCGGACTTACCGTCCGACTCCTCCGGTGAGTGTTTTTGCAGCTTCACTTTACCGGATTTGACGATGCCTTTTCTATAACCCCGCTATTTTCGCACTTCAGATTTGGCCTTCCCTCGCGGCGCTTAGGGCTCGCCGTAGGCAACGCAGGTCCAGTTCTCGCTCTGCATAGACTCGGATATCTCCCAGGTCCTGCCGCCGTCGTCGGACCATGCGACCCGATTGTCTTTGGCAACCGTAAGGAACCTGCCGTTCCCGTAGCAGATGCTCTGCCATGAGTTGTGCGGCAGTTTGCTTGACACATTATTGTTCCGGTACCAGGTTAGGCCGTTATCGTTGGACCAGAGGGCGGGTAACTGTGGTCGCGCTGCCTCAATACTCTCAGAGGCGTCGGGGACCATAACGAAAGCGCCGTCCCCGTAGGCGATGCTCATCCAGAATGCGCTCCTGTTCACTGTCGCCGCCGTTTGATCGTTTATATCAATAGTGTCTAGCAACACGCTACTCCAATTCTGGCCGCCATTGATTGACCGGGCTATCCTGTTGTTAAGGTAAGGCATGGCGTCCATGGCCCGTACACCGCCGGCGGCTATGAACACGCCGTCCCCGTAGCTAACGCTTTCCCAGGCGATGTGATCCTGAACGCCGACAACCTCGTTCTGGGCATTTTTATACGGAATTCTTGTCCAGGTTTTGCCATCCGCTGATACTGCTGCCACACCCCTTTGATTTCCTCCGGCGGAATACCAATCCAAATGACCGCCAACCGCGACAAACACGCCGTTTCCGTAGGTTACGCTTTTCCACCCGGATTCTTGTCCAAAGTGACCATCAACCGGCATTGTGACAGCTGTCCAACTCTGGCCGCCATCATCTGACCATGCGGCCTGGCGGCTGTTCCGGGCAACCGCGACAAACATACCGTTTCCGTAGGCCACGCTCTTCCAGAACTTTGGCAGCAACGGCCCAACAAGCCCAACAGCCTCTCTTTTGCTAAGTTCTTCCATTAATAATGCATCGTTTACGAGGCTCGGCAACGATACTGTGTGCCATGTCGTGCCGCCGTCGGTTGACCTGGCCGCCACGCTGCCGCCGATTTGTACTGGGGCGGATTGGCTATAGTAGGGAAGCGCGATGAATACGCCGTCCCCGTAGGCCACGCTGGAGTAGGGGCGTGTCGTTGAAATCTCGTTCCATGTCTGGCCGCCGTTGCTGGACCACGCGATCTTGTTGCTAAGGCTAACCGCGACAAAGCGGCCCGGCCCATCCTCTACCCAGGGGGCATTGGGCGATACGTAGTACACCGTCAGAGTTTTCGAGGAAGGCGTGACATTGTAGCCGGCCTTGATTATGGCGACCTCTATTTCCGTGTCCGCGCTTATGCCGCTCACGGCAAGCTCGTAAGTGCCGCCGCTCCCGCTCAACTCGCCTTTTGTAACGGCGCCATCCGGCGTTATCGATATGTTGCTTGCCGAAAACCCGTCGATCTCCGCGCTAAAGCTGAGCCTCAGTTTCGTTGTCGACGACATATTCGCCCTGCCGTTAGCCGTCAGAGCTGTAAACGATACCGGTATAGCTTCCTTGTGTACCGTTACCGTCTTCGAGGACGGAGTAATGTTGTAGCCGGTCCTGCTTACGGCGACGCTTATTCCAGTTTCCCCGTTTATTCCGCTCACGCCGAGCGTATACGTGCCGCCGCTTCCGCCCAGCGCCCCTTTTGTAACGGCGCCCTCCGGCATTATCGTTATGTCGTCCGCCGAAAGCCCGCTGATCGCGGCGCTAAAGCCGAGCGTCAGTTCCGTCGTTGTCGTCGTGTTCGCCGCGCCGTTGGCTGTCAGCCCTGTAAACGATACCGGGACGGGCGCCTTGTGTACCGCTACCGTCTTCGAGGACGGCGTGATCGTGTAGCCGGACTTGGCTACGGTGACCTCTATTTCCGATTCCGCGCTTACTCCGCTCAGGCTGAGCTTGTATGTGCCGCCGCTTCCGCTCACCGGGCCTTTCACGACGGCGCCCGCCGGCGTTATCGTTATGTTCCCCGCCGAAAGCCCGCTGATCGCGGCGCTAAAACCGAGCGTCAGTTCCGTCGTCGCCGTCGTGTTCGCCGCGCCGTTGGCCGTCAGAGTGTCAAACGACACCGCGACAGGCGTTTTGTGTACCGTGACCGTTTTGGAGGACGGCGTGATCGTGTAACCGGTCTTGCTTACGGCGACCGTTATTTCCGTTTCCGCGCTTATGCCGCTCACGGCAAGCGTATACGTGCCGCCGCTCCCGCCCAGCGCCCCTTTTGTAAGGGCGCCCGCCGGCGTTATCGTTATGTCGTCCGCCGAAAGCCCGCTGA
>JAISLM010000088.1 GCA_031290855.1 Spirochaetaceae bacterium | reverse complement strand
GCGGAAAATCCAGCGGAATACCGGAACCAGCGGTGAACCGGCAACTTCATATTGTCAATAAACGTTGTGCTGGCCTCTTTTCGTTGGTTTGTTTTTACACCAAAATCAAATAAATCCATATGATCTGCAACGCCTATACTCATATATTTATGGATGATATACCTATTCTTTGGAAAGTTCAAGTTCCTTTTTTGTTAAAATTTGTTATGATTTTTTTATACACTTATTTCATTTTGAGAAAAATTTGGGCGGTATTGCATATAACTTAGATTTATATGAAAAAGCGGGCCTTAGTCCGATTAGACAGCTTTTTCGGAAGCTTTTCTCAAAACCAACAGGGTTTTGGGAAAAGCTCCTCCTGCCGGCTAAATTGTTCAGTCACCGTCCCCTCGTTCCTTATCCCAAAACCCGCTCCCACGGACGACGCGCCGGACTTCTCGTCATCACTCATCTCTTACCCAAAAACTAAATCACACGGATGACTCGCCGGTACTCACCCTCATTATTAATTCTTCATCAATTAAGAGCCGGTTGCGTGAAATGCCGTTGTCGGGGTATATTGACAGAAAGGGCGCAAACACCCGGTAGTGGTGTTCGCGTACACATTCGCGGAGCCAAGGGCCGTTGAAAGGCCGTATGGAAGGAGTTGGATCATGAAAAGGATTGTATGTTTGAGCGTGTTGATAACGTTTGGACTGGCGGCCGGCGCCGTATTTGCGCAGAACGGGGCTGCGGCCGGCGTTTCAGGAAAATCGCCTTATGGAGTGATAACGATACCCGTTGACAAGATTTATTCACATTCAAAAGGCTACGTCATTGAATACCGTAAGAACGGAATGGGGACGAACCGTATTTACCTGCCGCTTGACTGGTTCATAGAAAAGGTGAACATGGAAACCCCCCGCAAGGGCGAGTTGATGAAGCTCAAGAGCGGCAGTGTCTGGCCGTACATTTCGGTGTATTACAGGGACGGCAAGACTGACCATGTGCGCTTGTACGTCCGCGAAGAGACTCATTCGACCTGGGGTACGATACTGAACGGCGTGGATCTTGACGACGAGTTTGGCGGGGTTGAAGAAGTGATCTTAGCCCGCTAAACGAACGGAGAAACATGGGAAGAACTTTTAGTCCGCCCGCCTGCCTGCTTGGGTTTATTGAAAGATACTACAAGTTCATAATCGCAGGCCACGAAGAACCGGACGCGGACTGCGTAGGCAGCCAGCTAGCGCTGGCCTCTATGCTGAAGCGGCTTGGGAAGGACGCGCTGCTCCGTTCCGCCGGGCCTTTTCGCAAACCGGAGGTACGGCCTTACAAGGATATGTTTTCGGACAAGGTTAGCGACGGCGACAGGGCGGGGGCCGCCGTGATCGTTGTTGATTGTCAGGGGCCGGGGCGTACGGGCGGGATCGGCGAGGCGCTGGAAGGGATGCCGCTGGCGATAATCGACCATCACGAATATAACGAGGGCGCGGGCAGCGAAAACGCCGACTGCGCCTACGTCGAGGCGGCGGCGGCTTCCGCCACCGTACTGGTTTTTTCGCTGTTCACCGCCCTGCGGATCACCCCGTCCGCGGACGAGGCGCGGCTTCTGTTTCTGGGCCTTTGTACGGATTCGGGCTTTTTCCGGCACATAGACAGCGGCGGGGAAGACGTGTTCCGAGTAGCCGCCGCTCTTGTCGGCGCGGGTGCCAGCCCAAAGGACACCTTCGCCAAAATCAACGGCGGCAGGACGCTCGCCTCCCGCCTGCTCCTGGCCACGGTGCTGGGGCATACGGAAAGCTACTTCGACGGTAAGCTTTTGCTTTCAACGGAAGAACTGGCCGAGACCGAAAGGTACGGGATCGAAAACCGCGACTCGGATATGCTTTACCAGCTATTGATGTCGGTGGAAGGCGTCGAGGCGGCGGCGGTTATACGCCAGCATACGGCGGAGGAGTGCGCGATCGGCCTGCGCTCCCGAAGTACAGCCGATGTTGCGAAGGTAGCCGCCGTTTACGGCGGGGGCGGCCACAAAAACGCCGCCGGCGCCTACGCCAGGGGCAGCATCGCCGGGCTAAAGCCGTCCCTACTCGGCGAATTTAAAAAAGTCTTCGGGCATAAGGCCACGTAAACGGGCAGCCCCGAAAAGTTCCCTCAACCATGATAAAAACCTGGTCTACGCCTGTTGTTGAAGAAGGAAGGCGCGAGGAAGCCTGCGAACTGTGCGGCGGACGGGACTTTTCCGCGCATCTGCGCTGCGAAGGCTTTCAATACGTCCGCTGCAATCGCTGTTCCCTGGTCCAGATCAACCCGCAACCCTGCGAGGATGCCGTCCGGCGGCGCTACTGCGGGGAGGATTACCTTGAGTACGAGCTTGCCAACGAAGAAGCCTTTTTGACACTGGGACTGCTCGCGCTTAGGGACGCCGGTTTTTATCAGTTTGAAAGAGGACTCGGCGGGGCGGAGCGGCGGGTACTCGATGTCGGATGCGCGACCGGGGCACTGCTGTCGAAGCTGCGGGAACGGGGCTGGCGGGCGGAAGGCGTGGAGATCAACAGGAAACAGGCGGACTATGCGCGGCGCGTGCGGGGACTACCGGTATACGGGTGCCCGCTCGAAGACGCCGCGCTCCCGGCGGGCGCATACCTTCTGATCACGGCGTCTCACCTTATCGAGCACCTGCGCAGGCCGCGCGCCTTTTTAGCGGAGGCGCGCCGCCTGCTTGCACCCGGCGGACGGCTCTTCCTGACCACCCCCAACATCGACGGATTTCAGGCGCGGCTTTTCGCGGGCCGCTGGCGCTCTGCGATATTCGACCACCTTTACCTGTTTTCGGTCAAAACGCTGACACGGCTGCTTGCGGAGGAGGGCTTCCGCGTCGAAAGAAGCGTTACCTGGGGCGGCCTGGCCGCCGGCCTGGCCCCGCGCCCCGTGAAGGCGGCGCTGGACGGACTGGCGAAGCGCTTTGGCTTCGGGGACGTGATGCTTCTGAGCTGCCTTCTGCCAGCCCGCGAAACACCGCTTGCGGAGCCGCGCTCAAAACGCTAGAGTATATCAGGATGGAGAAAACGATGGGTATCCGTGGAGAATTATTCTCAAAAAAAGTGCTGCTTCAGAATCGGAGTTATTTTTTCAACGTGAAGGAGAATCGCAAGGGCGATATTTACCTGAACATCGTTGAGAGCAAGAACAGGGACGAAGGCGGTTTCGAGCGCCAGTCCGTCATCCTGTTCGAGGATGATCTACAGGAATTCCTGCGCGGGTTTGACGAATCGTTGCGGATCATGGAAAAAGCCGTCCGCGAAAAACGCCGCGCCCCCGCGAGGAGGCCGGGCAAACCGGGCGGGATGCCGCCTACGGAGGCGTCCGCCGGCCGCCCGGCGCACAAGAAATTCACGCCCAGGGACGGCAATGGCGAAAGCGGCGGGCCGCACAGAACCGGCAAGGTGCTGGAAACGCTTAAGCCCGCCAGGACCGTCAAAACAGTCAAACTTCCCCGAAAAAAGACATAGCTTCCGAGCTTTTCCCAAAACCCGCTTGGTTTTGAGAAAAGCTCATTGGGTAATTGGCAGGGGAAAGCTTCCCCCGCTTACAGCCCGCTATCCCGAAGCAATATCGAAATGACTACCCGGCGGTTACACGCCCGTTATTCGCAGCGGGGTCTACTCCCCGCCGCCCTCCCGGCGGCCCTAAACGGCGACTGACACCCCCGCGTTACCGTCCCCTTTCATGGCTGACAAATGCGGCGCATGGCAGCCCTTGCTAAGCGCCACGGGGTCTGAACCCGGCCCCACATATAGCGTGGTCTAGTTCTAACGGCACTAGGCAAATTCGGGCCTGGCGCCTTTGCGTTACCCGATAATCTACCACCCGCGCCGGCTCATGGATGCTTATGGTACCCATCATCCCCTACCGGTAATTTATGATGGATTAGTATACCATGCACCCCCTGCCTGTGCAAAGGTAAACGCCGATGCCCTGAAACATAATGTGGTCGGGTTTCGGCACGTATGATATCTATATTGTAGTAGATGGTAGAAGCTATTACCGGAAACAAAATGTCGTATTTAATTCCGCCGAAACACCGGTTTCCGTAGAAAAGTTTTCTGTAACACCATAACAGTTTTTTGCAACACCCCCCAAAAAACGCCCCCGCCGTCTGTGGCGGGGGCGTTTTCGGGGAGTGTAGAGAAGCCGGTGTGGAACGCTTCAGTTGATTTGCCGGGTTGCAGCGGAGTGTCACCGGCGGTATGGCAGCCTACGGGTGCGGGCGGCGGGGGAGTCTGGTAAATCAACGCGAAGTGTTACACGCTATTGTAATTGTAAAAATTAAACGGCTACACTTTAATAATGAATTTTATGCCGCTGGCCATCAAATATCCGGCCTGGCTCAAACCTGAAATAATACCGGGGTTGCCGGTGCGATGGTACGGTCTGATGTACATAGTCGCGTTCTCAATCGCGTTCGTCATGTACCGCAAACAGGTGCGCGAGAGGAACTTCCCGATGACGGACGACCAGCTTTCCAGCCTGTTTTTCTGGGGAATACTGGGCCTGCTCTTGGGCGCGCGTATTTTTGCCACGATCGTGTACGAAACGAGCGACATCTATATCCGCCGTCCCTGGCTGATATTCTGGCCCTTCCGCAACGGTAACTTTACCGGCTTGCAGGGTATGAGCTATCACGGCGGGGTGATAGGCTGTGCCCTGGGCTTTCTGCTATGGAGCGTCGTCCACCGTTTCCAGGTGCGGGAGATCGGCGATATGTTCGGCGCTTCGGTACCGCTCGGATATACCTTCGGCAGGATAGGCAACTTCATAAACGCGGAACTGTACGGCAGGGTAACCACGGGGCCGCTCGGCATGATATTCCCGGACGCGGCCACGTTCCCGGCCAGCCTGGACTGGGTGCGCGAGGCGGCGAAAAAGACGGGCATACCGATACCCGCGAGTCCTTCCGGCGCGTCGCCTGATGTAAACCTGCCGCGCTACCCGACCCAGCTCTTCGAAGCCTTCTTTGAAGGAGTCTTCCTGTGGTTCATCTGCTGGTCCCTACGGAACAAAAAACCGTTCAAGGGCTTCATTTGCGCGCTGTACCTTCTGGGCTACGGTGTGATACGTTTCGTGATAGAGTACTTCCGCGAGGCTGATAACGATTTGGGCTACCGCATAGAACTTGTGCCTAACGATTTGCCGCTCGCGCTCGCCCACCCGCTAACAAGCTTCTCTACCGGGCAGATTTTTTCGGCGGGAATGATGCTGGCCGCGATTGTTTTGATGATTGCGGCCTCTCGGTTCCCCGATAGAAAACCGTTAATAAAGTACCCCGTAAACCCGGCCCCAAACCCGATAGGTGTGACGGCGCCGGAAAAAACGGCGGACGAAAAGAAGTCCGACCGGAACAGCCGCCGCAGGCTGCGCAAGAAACTGCGGTAATGAACCTCCGTGCGGCAAACGCGAACCGAATGTTCGGCGGGGTATTAAACCAGGCTTTGCGGATAAACCGGCATAGGGGAGGGGTATCATTGGAAAAAAATTGTCTTTAGCTGGTCCGCGGCATCCCGTGAAAAGCCGGATATGAAAACCGCTCGAAAAAACGAAATCAGGATTTCAGCCGTAAAAGCAAAATGGCCTTCAAAAGGCTGCTGTGGTTCATGCTCAGCATGGTCAGGGAAAGTTCTCGGCACACCCTTGACGGTTCTTCCCCAAGATATAAAGAAGCGGTACGCATGAGCCGGCGGGCATCCAGCCTGCGCGGCAAAAAGTGAAGGCGGAACCATGGGTTCCGGGGGAAGACTTTCGGGCATTGTCCCGCACGTCAGTGCTGTAGAAAAAATAGAACGTCATCATCGTGGACCCCCGGCTTGAACAGATGGCAGCGGACGAGCGGACGCTGGCCAAGGGACACCCGCAGGCGCTTGCCGGGACGGGATTGGACCTGGGGAACGGGAAGCGCTGATAACGAATATGGATGAAGAAGGCTGAAAGCGGCGCTGTTTCCCGAACTGCATTAAAGAGGCGGCCTGTAGAGACCTCTTTGCTTAAAACTTATAATCTTTGGAGCCTGTTCCAAAACTAATTGACTGTGCGCTAAAGCGCACGGTTTTGGACCAGGCTCTTTGCCCAATTTTTTTGCTGGTACAATTGACCGGGTGTCTTCCGGCGTTATCGTGTGTGACCGCAGTTGTTTTACCCGCCGCCGGGTTTGACTTTTGGGCCGATATGGTATAACCTTTTTTATGGTAGGATGTTATTATAAATAGGAGAGTAAGTGATAAAGCGTGATTTTCCAAAGATACATTTTTATGACCAGGATTTTGTTGACATATACGATAAGACATGGGCGTGGATCCAGGACTGCTGGGACAGAAACTGTGATGATTCCGCAATAAAAACAAAATTTTTTTCATACCAGGGCAGTCCGGTTGTAACGCAGGCGGACGCGATTTATTCGTCATTCTTTCTGGTTTATTCAAACCGGATTTACCATGCAAATCCGACGCTGGATTTGTTTTACGAGAGGCAGGAGCCGGACGGCGCTATCCGTGCGGCATACGATATAAAGACGGGCGCTCCGGCGGTAACTGACGATAATCCTGAATGTCTAGGCATACCGGTATTTTCGTGGGCGGAATTCAACCTGTACCACAAGACCGCGAACAAGAAGCGGATAAAAGAGATACTGCCGATTCTTGACCGGTACACGGCCTGGATAGACGCGGTGTTCAAGCAGCCTAACGGTCTGTACCGGGCTCCGGTAACGGTTACCGGGATGTTCAATTCGCCGAGGGACGGGTGCGTTTATCCTGTAGATTTCAACGCGATGATGGCTATAAATGTGCTGTACCTTTCGGCGCTGGCGGACATTCTAAACGATAAGGAGTCCAGCTTTAAGTACAAGAAGCAGTATTTTTCTCTGAAGACGCGGATTAACAGCCTTATGTGGGACAACGAGGACGGTTTTTATTACGATATTGACATGAACGGGGAAAAAACCAGGGCAAAGACCCTGGCCTCCTACTGGACGATGCTCGCCGAGATTCCCAACGATGACAAGGCCGAGCGGATCATCGGCAAGTTGCAGGACCCGGCCTACTTCGGCGCGGCCCACCCCTTCCCGTCCCTTGCCGTAAACGAACCGGACTTCTCCGAGTCGGGCGCCGGCTACCGGGGCTCCGTGTTCCCGCACCTTACCTTCATGGTTATCAAGGGGCTTGAGCGCTACCAGCGCTGGGAGATGGCGCGGGAATGCGCGATACGGCACCTGTACTTCATACTAGATTCGATGAGTCCGGACGGCAACCACCAGAAAGGCAACCTGTGGGAGGCCTACCTCCCGCTTAAGGAGGGGCCCGCGCTTCCGCCCGAAGACCTCTGCGAACAGCTTAATCCCTTCCCGCGTCCCCAATTCCTGAGCTACGACGCGCTCTCGACGATATGCCTGATGGTCGAAAACACGGTGGGCCTGTTGATTTCGCTGCCGCGCAAGACTGTGGACTGGATAATCCCAAACCTTGAGATCATGGGGATCGAAAACCTTTCGCTCAAAAAGAACATGATAAAGATACTTTCAAACAAATCGGGGCGGGGCTGGGAGATTCACATGGAAAGCGAAAAGCTCTACTTATTCACGATTAACATACTCGGCAAAAAGTAAAAAACCCTCCCGATACCGTCGGGAAAGTGTTCCATGTTGATAGACAAACTTTGATATGCGAACATGGCGGTTATGAACGGGGCGCTTTTAACACTCAGGGAACGGGGTTTTATCGCCCAGTGCAGCGATATTGACGCGCTTTCCGCGTTGATGGACGGGAGCGGCGTGACTTTTTACGTTGGCTGCGACCCTACGGGGATGAGTCTTCATATCGGGCACATGGTTCCGTTCTTCGCGTTCAGGCACCTGCGTGAGGCGGGACACTGTGGCATAGCCCTAATCGGGGGCGGCACGGCGCGTATCGGCGACCCGTCCGGCAAGACGGAGCTCCGTAAGATGCTGGACTACGAGCAGCTTGACGCCAACGCGCAGGCGATCCGCGCCCAGCTTGACCGCTTCCTGGGCGGCTTTGACGGGGAACAGACAATCTGCGCCAACAACAAGGACTGGCTTGCGGGTCTAAACTACATAGACTTCCTGCGCGAGATAGGGCGGCACTTTTCGGTAAACCGTATGCTGAGCTTTGAGGCGTACAGGCTGCGGATGGAGACGGGGCTGTCGTTCATAGAGTTTAACTACCAGCTTTTGCAGAGTTACGATTTTCTGGAACTGTACAGGCGCTACGGCTGCCGCTTGCAGATAGGCGGCGATGACCAGTGGGGCAACATCGTGGCGGGACTGGAGTTGATACGGCGTGTGGAAGGGCGGCCCTCCGACTCAGGCGAGGCGGCTTTCGGGCTGACCTTCCCGCTGGTAACCACGAGCGATGGCAAGAAGATGGGAAAGACCGAGAAGGGCGCTGTTTTCCTTGACCCGGCGGTAACGAGTC
>JAISLM010000087.1 GCA_031290855.1 Spirochaetaceae bacterium | reverse complement strand
AAATTATAAGCACAAGATAACCCGTATCCATTATACCATTATACTGTCAAAAAACAGTTTTTCCAATCGGTCTTCACCGTAAATGCGGGTCATTTGAGGCTGTTCCAAAACTGAAGTTTGGGGGAGACAAGCTTCGCTTGTCCAGCAACCTTTAAAAAACGCGGTTTTGCAAGGCTTTAGCCTGAAAAACCGCAAGAGCCTGGTCCAAAACCGTGCGCTTTAGCGCACAGTCAATTAGTTTTGGAACAGTCTCAAGTAACTGTCTTTGCACACCGGGTGTTTTGTTGTAGTATGGGGGTCGGAAGTTTAAAATTGAGTGCCAGGATAGATACGCCGCATAGACCTGCGGCCTTGTTTGTAATCATACTGTTTTTTTTACAGGCCGCTTATCTGTTTGCCCAGGACGATGAATGGTATATCGGCAAACCGATAGAAAAGATCACGTTTGAAGGGCTTCACCATGTAAAAATGTCCGATCTGGAAGGCGTTACGGGGCAGTATGTCGCAAAAACCTTTACCGACGAGCTTTTTTGGGAGCTGACCGGGCAGCTGTACGCGCTTGAGTTGTTCGAGGTTATCAATCCAAGCGCGGTTCCGGCTGACCTGCTTGGCTCTTCTGTGATCATCCACTTTACCGTCACCGAGAGGCCTTTCGTCTCAAAGATAGGTTTTGAGGGCGCGAAGGGGCTGAGGCGCAGCGAGCTGCTCGACGTGATCTCGCTGAAGCCCAACGACGTGATAAACCAGCTTAAGCTGCGTGTCGACGAGCAGGCTATCTACAACAAATACCTGGAAAAAGGCTACCCGGACGTAAGCGTAAGCTCGAGGACGGAGACGGACCGCAACGACAGCATAAACGTCACCTTTATAATCACCGAAGGAACAAAGATAACGATAGAGGCTATCCGCTTCGAGGGCAACGTCGTGTTCTCCGGCAACACGCTGCAAAACCAACTGTCCCTAAAGAAGAAAACGCTGCTCAACGACGGCGCGTTCCAGGAGGCGAAGCTGATAGCGGATCGCGCCTCGATAAGCCGCTTCTACCACGACCGGGGCTATATCGACGCGGACATAACGGACGTAACCCGTGAAGTCCGCACGGACGCCAAGGGCAATTTCCTTACGCTCGTGTTTCACGTCTACGAGGGGCCGGTCTACACTTTCGGCGGCATCACCTTCGAGGGTAATCACATCTTCTCGAAGGACGAACTGCAAAAGCTGGTTAATTCGAAGACGGGCGAGACAGTAAACGCGGGCAGGCTCGAACAGGATTTGCAGCGGATAGCCGACCTCTACTTTGAAAACGGCTATATTTTCAACACGATAGGGCGGGAGGAACATCGCAACACGGCTTCAAGAACGATCTCGTACACGGTGCCGATAGTGGAGCGCGGCAGGGCGCACATCGAAAGAATCGTCGTGCGCGGCAACAAAAAGACTAAGGACTACGTGATCCTGCGCGAAATGCCGCTTGAGCCGGGGGATGTTTTTTCCAAGACAAAGGTGATGAACGGGTTACGCAACCTGTACAACCTGCAATACTTTTCAAACGTGTTTCCCGATACGCAGCCGGGCAGCGCGGACAGTCTGATGGACCTGATCATAAACGTTGACGAGCAGCCCACGACCGAGATACAGGCGGGCCTTTCTTTCTCAGGTTCGAGCGATCCGGACGCTTTCCCCGTTTCGCTGATACTGAAGTGGAACGACAGGAACTTTCGGGGGACGGGCAACATTCTGGGAGCGGAGGCTAACGCCGCTCCCGAAATGCAAACCTTTTCACTACAGTACACGCACCGCTGGCTCCTCGGACTGCCGCTTTCCGGCGGCTTCGACCTTACCCTACAGCATTCGCAGCGCCTGGCCGCGATGGACAACCAGCCGCCCTTCTTCAACGGCGACGAGGACAGGGCTTATCCCGACGGCTTTTCCTCATTTGAAGAGTACGACGCCGCGGGAAAACTCCCCTCCGACGCCTTCCTGATGAAGTACGATCAGTGGTACATATCGCTGGGCTTTTCCACGGGCTACCGCTGGCTCACGCCCGCCGGCATATTCGGGGTGGGCGGCAGCATAAGGACGGGCATCAGGTACAACGATTTCGACGGCGAAATCTACCGCGCCTTCGACCCGTCGATAAGGGACCGCAACAAGCAGTGGACGCCCTCCAACTCTCTGGCCTTCAGCGTCTACCTGGACAACCGCGACATCTATTACGATCCCTCGCGCGGTTACTACGTCAGCGAGCGTTTCGGTTTCTACGGCCTTTTGCCGAACGAGATAGAACTGGAATACTATTCCCGCAGCGACACCAAGGCGGAATGGTTCTACACCCTCTGGAACTGGCAAATAAGCGACAAATGGGCCTTTAAGGGTGTTTTTGGCATACATTCGGGGCTTTCGTTCATATTTCCGGAGCTCTCCTACGACCAGCCGCTCATCGAGGACGCAAACAAGCTGTCCATCGACGGTATGTTCATCGGTCGCGGCTGGACAGGCGAGCGCCTGAACCGGGGGCTCGCGCTCTGGGAAAACTGGGCCGAGATACGTATCCCCGTTTTTCCGGGAATACTCGCGCTCGATCTGTTCTTTGACGCGGCTGCTCGCCGTCCCAAACCGGAAGATATGTTCAGGAGCTTGTCCGCGGAAGGACATAGGTTTGCGGACGATATGCGCTACAGCTTCGGCGGCGGACTTCGCTTCGCGCTGCCCCAGTTCCCGTTCCGCTTCCTGTTCCTGAAGCGCTTCAGTACGCCGGGCGGCGTCTTCCAGTGGCAGCGCGGCGCGATAGGCGGTGTCCCGGGCGACGACGGCTCGTCCGGCATAGACTTCATCATTTCATTCGCGATCTCGACGTACTAACGGGTAGCCCTTAGGGTTGAAAGGCGCCCGCGCGCTTCATTCTGTTGAAGCGGGTTATGCCCCGCTTACAGTAGGCCGCCGTTCCGTGGCGGGGAAGTCTGTTTGAAAACGGGCGGCCGCTCTTAGCCCGGCAAACCGAAACCCCGCCCGCCGTCCAACGCTTTCTTTTGCCGCCTCCCGCAAAAGCGCCTGCCTTCCGCCGATCGCGCCCTCCCCTCCGCGGGCCCTTCCGTGCGGACAAATGAACCTCCCCGCCCTGAAGGGCGGGTATCCTGTAAGCGTTGCATCATTCACAAGGTTCGATCGGATGCGGAAATTTATCATCTGTGGCGGTTTGCATAGCAAACCTTGTTTGCCCGCAAACCCGTCTACTGCCATTTTTGTAGGTGTGGCCTGTTCTAACCGCCCCAGGGGGCGTGGAAAAAGCCCCCACTGCGAATAAAGCAAAGGTCCAACTTTACAACTTACGGGGCAGAGTTAGGCTTTGTAGGCATACAGGGGATTTGGCAAAGGCGGCGAGGAAGTACCGGAATGCCGGGGCTAGTCGGCAAGGGCGGCTTTGTCATTGCGGGTGATACCGAGGTGTACGTCATAGGCGAGAAGCCGGACCCGGCGCCGTCCGGATCGGCGGATCCGTCCTGCCGCGCAGCCGTGCGCCACGGACGGCGCACGGCACTGTGAATCATTTTATTTTATAAATTTTAGCCCCGTCACTACCATAGGTTTCAATTTCTTCAATGTCGATGTAGAAAAAGGCAGAGTCCGGATCATCCGGCCTATGTTTAGCACTTTTTATGTGACTCAATTCAAACAAGCGGGATTTGAGCGCGGGGTCTTCTACAAAAACAACTTTGCCGTTTATTGAGACGACCGGTTCAAATTCCTCCGCAAATGTACAGTAAGAAACATAAGGATAGCGCCGGAGTTGTTTATACACGGGTTTTGAATTGCTTGTAAAAAAGTAAACCCTGTCATCTTCGGCAAATCGACTCGTGATTATCTGTGTACGCATCATATTGCCGTTTCGGTTTGCCAAAACCCCGTTAGGATGTTCTTGTAAAACCCTGAAGAAGATATCCATATCTTCTTTTTCAAGACGATTTCCTTGCACCAAAACTTCATTCTTGGTACAAGAAAAAAATGTTATGCTTGGAACGAAAAACGACGCAAGCATTAGGATCGGCATCGTACAAGATTTTAGAAACCGCACGAGCCTTACGAAAAAAAATTGTGCCATAATGGCCTCCTAAATAATTAAGGGTCATAACTTTTAACAGAGTTAACGGCCCCGTTTTATTCAGGGTATAAATTAGATAAAAAGGACTACACCGACAGAAATGCGATTTTTTACGCCTGTAAACACAATAACAATTTTGTCTGGAAAGTTCAATTTTCTTCCATCCGGACTATACCGTCGGCACTGGAATTTCACCAGTTCAGTCAAAACGCCATTTTTGAAAGACGTTTTTGAGTCGCGGGCTATACCGCCGGTTGGGATTTGCGAATCAACGAAACGCATTACCCTACCCTGAAAATCATTAATAAATCATAAGTTGATAAACAAGAAATGTCAACAAATATTTTCCCTGTTGTTCCAATTCTCAAATTTTATTCGCAGTGGGGTCTAATACCCCGCCGAACCTTCGGTTCGCGCTTGCCGCGCGGCGGCTCATTTATGAGTTTGCGCGGTTCCCGGTTAAATTCCCTTAATTCGGCGCCGGACGCCTTTGCGTAACCGGCCCTTGCCACCCGCTACAGTGTCTGACCCCGGCCCCATATGTAGTGTACCGGCTTTCCCCGACACTAGGCAAATTCGGCGCCGGGCGCCCCCTGCGTTACCACACGCGGATGCTTGACGCTGCGCATACCTCACGGCGCGTATCAGGGCCCGCCAGCCTTGACATGTGCGGGACGCGTTCCCATGATTAATCATTATGGGTAAAAATTTAAGCCGTAGTGACAGTTACAGGGCAGCGGGCGTGGACATAAACGCAGGATATAAGGCCGTCGAGTTGATTGAGCGGCATGTTGAGCGAACGCGGATTCCGGGGATGCTTGGCGGGCTTGGCGGGTTCGGCGGTCTCTTTGAGCTTGACCTGTCCGCTACGCCGAATCCCGTTCTTGTTTCCGGCACGGACGGCGTCGGTACTAAGCTACGCATAGCTTTTCTAACTGACAGGCACGGTACGGTCGGCATTGACTGCGTGGCGATGTGCGTGAACGATATTGTCTGCGCGCTCGCAAGGCCGCTCTACTTCCTGGACTACATAGCCTGCGGAAAGAACGTGCCGTCAAAGATATCCGCAATCGTCGAAGGCGTCGCGGAAGGCTGCGTGTGTGCGGGCTGCGCGTTGATCGGCGGGGAGACCGCGGAGATGCCGGGGTTTTACGCGGAGGATGAGTACGATCTGGCCGGTTTTTCTACAGGCCTCGCTGACAAAAGCCGTATGGCGGACTCGCGCCGTGTTTCCGCCGGGGACGTGATCGTCGCGCTGCCCTCCTCCGGCCTCCATTCAAACGGTTTTTCGCTTGTACGCAGGGTTTTCGGCCTCGATGAAGGCACGGAAGCGGCCCGGAAGGAACTTGCCGCATATACTTCCGTGCTGGGCAGGCCGCTCGGCGAGGAACTGCTTACCCCGACACGGATATATGTTAAGCCCGTGCTGCGCCTCGCGGAAAAGATGGAGATACACGGCGTGGCGCATATAACGGGCGGCGGATTTTACGAAAATATTCCGCGCTGCCTGCCTCCCGGCCTGGGCGCGCGTATAAGAAAGGCCGGTGTGCGGACTCCCGCCATTTTTTCCATGATCGCGGAAAAAGGGGCCGTCCGCGAACGTGATATGTTCAACACGTTCAATATGGGTGTTGGCATGGTGCTGGTTCTGGGCGCTTCCGCCGTTACCGCCGCGCTGGATATTCTGCACACCGAGGGCGAGGACGCCTACGTGCTCGGCGAAGTTGTTCCCGGAGATTTTGGCGTAGAGTTGGTATAGGCCGCGCCGCAGGCAGGCAGGCCGCCTTTGGATAAGGCCATGCCCGCCGGGAGCTACCTGGCCATGCTGACGAATTCGGTGTACTTGGGCCTGAAGCCCAGGGTAACCGTTCCAACCGGGCCGTTGCGTTGCTTGGCGATGATCAGTTCAGTTTCGATTATTTCGGGCGGGCTTTCAGCAGGCTGGGCTTCCTGCTTGCGCTCGCGGTGCAGGAATATCACGACATCGGCATCCTGTTCAACCGCCCCTGAGTCCCTCAGTGAGGCCAGGTTTGGACGCGAGCCCTCGGACGGGCGGCCTATCTGCGACAACGCGACTATCGGTATGTTAAGCTCCCGCGCCAAACCCTTCAGTGAACGCGAAATCTCGGATACCTGCTCAAAACGCGGCATTCGCGTGTCTTCCATGCTGATGAGGCCAAGGTAGTCTATAAAAATTATCTCTACCTGTTTCATTGAACGAAGCCGGCGAGCCTGGGTTCGCAGATCGAACAGCTTCATGTTCGGCATATCCACCGTGTACAGCGGCGCGTCGTAAATCCGTCCCGCCGCGTCCAGTATCTTATGAAAATCAGCCTGCTTGATAAACCCTGTCTTGAGCGCGTTGGAATCAACGTGCGCCTCGAAAGAGATAAGCCGTGTCGCAAGCGCTATGTCCGTCATCTCAAGCGTAAAAAAAGCTGCGGGACGCCTGCTCTGTACCGCGATGTTGGAAGCTATGTTCAACGCAAACGCGGTCTTCCCGATAGAAGGCCGCGCCCCTATCACTATCATCTCGGCGTTTTGAAAGCCGGATGTCATCCTGTCCAGTTCCTCAAAACCGGAAGGAACGCCCGTAAACGCACTTTTGGAATGAAACAGCTTTTCGATACGCTCTATGGCCTCGGGCACGGTTTCGTGCACGCTGCGAAAATTCAAAACCCGCTTTCTGTCCGTTAAGTCGAAGATCAGTTGCTGGGCCCGCTCCAAAAGGAGACCTGAATCCTCGGAAATGTCGTAAGAGTAAGCGCTTATTTTTGAGGCGGCTTGTATCAGGGCGCGGCGCAGCGCACAATCCTGCACTATTTGCGCGTAGTACTCGATGTTGGCGCTTGTAGGCAC
This sequence comes from Spirochaetaceae bacterium, assembly GCA_031290855.1. GTDB lineage: Bacteria > Spirochaetota > Spirochaetia > Treponematales > Breznakiellaceae > JAIRMY01. The sequence goes on along the minus strand of JAISLM010000087.1, from coordinate 13,114 downwards.
AACATTCGTCAACGAGGCTATATAAGCCTCGCCGCCCGCCGCTTCAAGATCGCCGGCCTGTTGCAGGGCGTCCCGGACGGTGATTATGTCCGCTTTCCTGCCGCCGTCATCGTACAAGGCGCGAATAGCCTTGTAAACGCGCCCGTTGGCCGCCGAATAAAAATCTTCAGGCCGCAGGTACTGCTGGGCAACGGGCAACGCTTCCGAATCAAGCAACATCGCGCCCAGCGCGGCGCGCTCGGCGTCCTCGTTATGAGGCGGTATCTTGTCTTTTATTGACGGGGATAAAGCATCCTTCGGCATAAAAGCCGTCTACTCCGCCGCCTCCGGCACAGTCGCCTGTTCAGCGACGGCGGCTTCAGCCTCCGGAACAGACGCCGTACCGGCGCTTTCTCCCGGAGCTTCACCCGTAACGGACGTGTTTTCAGTACGGCGCTCGCCCGTATGCCGCCGCTTGTCTTTGGCGGGCGGCTCCTTCGAGACGGCCTTTATTTCCTGCGCGGCTATGCTGATAAACAGCTCCGCCGTGGTATTTCCGTACAGTTTGACGGTAAACTTGTACTTTCCCGTACTCTTTATGCTGTTTCCGGGTATCTCTATCCGCTTTCGCTCAACCGAAAACCCCTGTTTTTCAAGTTCGTCCATTAAGGTCTGGCTTGTGACAGCGCCGTACAGTTTTCCGTTTGCCCCGGCAGGCATAGTTACGAACAGTTCAAGCGCCTCGAGTCTTTCCTTGACGCTTAAAGCGTCATCGCGCTTCCGCTTCTTGCGTTCAGCGATCTCTTCCTTGCGGCTCTCGAAAAGCCGCGCCGCCCTTTCTGTGTATCTAAAGGCGATTCCCTGCGGCAGCAGGAAGTTACGGGCATACCCTCTGGCGACATCCCTGATGTCGCCTTCCTCGCCCAACGGGGAAATATCCTTGTTCAATATAACTTTCATGCTCATAGTGCACTCCTAAAGTGGTACTGCTGTGATTCCGCAAACCATACAGGGCTAATTTGCTACAAAAGGCAGCAACGCGATGATTCGCGCCCGCTTAATCGCTTCCGCCAATACACGCTGATGTTTTGCGCAGGTACCGGTAATGCGGCGCGGCAGAATCTTGCCCCTTTCCGTGATGAAACGGCGCAGACCGTCCGCATCCTTGTAATCAATCTTGAGTTTTTGCGTACAGAATCTGCATACTTTTTTCTTTACAAAAAATTTCCCGCCGCGCCCGCCTCTGCCGCGTTCCTCTCCGTCACGGCTTTCTACATCCTGCCCGCGATCCATCCTTGAATGCCTCTCGCCGTCTCTACCCATAAATCGGTCTTCCCCCATCATACAATCCTTTGTTAAAACGGAATATCATCCGTAAACTGATGATCGGAGGGAATGTTCTTCGCCCCCCCGTCCACATCGCCGCCGTAAGTGTGGCCGCCTGCTGAATAAGCGCCCCCGGCCCCGCTTGAATAGGATCCGCCTGGCGACCCGCCTTGTCCCGAACCCCCGCCCAACAACTGCACGTTTATCGCTGAAATTACTACTTTTGACCTGTTCTGCCCATCCTGCTGCCACCTGTCCTGCCTAAGCTCACCTTCTATCCCTACCTGCTTTCCCTTCACCAGGTAGCGGTTCAACGAATCGGCCTGCTTGCCCCATAGAACGATGTCAAAATAGTTTGCCTCGTCTTCCCAGTTGTCGCCGATCTTTTTACGGCGATTCACCGCGATAGAAAAATTACATACGGCCTGCCCGCTCGGCAACAGCTTGTACTCGGCGTCCCGAGTCAACCTTCCTATCAGGGATACATGATTCAAATCCATCATAAAATCTCCCTATTCTTCTAGCCTGACAAAAAGATACTTGACAAGGTTGCTGTTTAACTTAAAAACACGGTCAAGGTTGGTAATGGCTGCGGGGTTGATCTTTACTGTGAACAGGACATAGCGGCCCCGCGTTCTCTTTTTGATTTCGTAAGCTAAATCACGATCGCCCATCTCGTCTGTTTTTTCAATTTCGGCGTTTACGTTTGCAAGGTCGGCCAGAAGCCGTTCCCGGCCTTCCTTGTGCTGGTCTTCCTCCAAAGGAAATATGACCATCAACTCATACTTTCTCAATATGTCCTCCTTACGGACTAAAATGATCCGCGTGCCTTGTGTCAAGCGCACGGATAAGGGGATGATGAATGTTACCCTTTCGCCGTTTCCCTAGTCAAGCGGTCTTTTCGTACCCGGCTTCACCTGCGGCGATTCCGCAATCCCCGCTGTTTTACAGCGGGAAAATTCATTCCGCGGACTGACTGCCGACATTCAGGATACACGGGACGCCCCGTTTCCGGGGAACCCGGCATTTACAGTTTGCGGGCCACTTCGACTATTTCGAAAACTTCAAATTCGTCACCCGTCTTTATATCATCAAAACCTTCTATCGCGATGCCGCACTCAAAACCTGCGGCAACTTCCTTAACATCGTCTTTGAAACGGCGAAGAGAAGCTATCTTGCCCGTGTAGATCACCGTGTCGCTGCGTATCACGTTGACGGACGCGCTGCGTTTTACGGCGCCGCCGCGCACGTAACAGCCGGCAATCACGCCCGTTTTGGAGATCTTGAACACTTCGCGCACTTCCACATCGGCGATAATTTCTTCCTTTGTGTCCGGCTTGAGCATACCTTCCATCGCCTTTTCCATATCCTCGACGACGCGGTAGATCACGTTGTAACGGCGTATATCTACCTTCTCCTGATCGGCAAGCGCCTTGGCCTTAGGCGTGGGACGCACGTTAAAGCCTATAAGTATCGCGTTGGACGCGGTGGCCAGATCGACATCGCCCTCGTTGATGGCGCCCGGCAGCGCCTGTATCACGGCGAGCCGAACCTCGCTTGTGGAAAGTTTTTCAAGACTTGCCCGCAGCGCCTCTACGGAACCCTGCACGTCTCCCTTGATTATCACCTTGAGTTCCTGAATCGCGCCGTCGCTTATCGTGTCGTACAGGTTGTCCAGCGTGATCTTGCGTATGTTCTTCGCGTCCTCGAAACGTTTAAGCTCCTGACGTTTTGCCGAGAAACTGCGGGCAACTTTCTCGTCATCGACTACCTGCAACGGGTCGCCGGCGTTGGGAATGCCTTCGAAACCCAGCACCTCCGCCGGCATTGACGGCGAAGCCCTGTCAACGCGTACGCCCTTGTCGTTAAAAATGGCCCTTACCTTGCCCGGCCAGATGCCCGCGACAAACGAGTCGCCGATTTCAAGCACGCCTTTTTCGATCAGTATTGTGGCGACTATGCCCCGTCCGTGGTCGATGCGCGATTCCAGGATTTTGCCTTCCGCGCTGCGGTTGTAATTTACACGAAGGTCGAGGATTTCCGCCTGCAGCAGGATCGCTTCGATAAGTTTGTCGATGCCCTCCTTTTTCAGCGCTGAGAGTTCGACAAACATAGTCTGTCCGCCCCATTCCTCTGGCTGTAGGCCGAGTTCCGAAAGCTGGCTCCGTACCTTGTCCGGGTTCGCGTCCGGTTTGTCAATCTTGTTTATCGCGACGATTATCGGGACCTCCGCCTCTTTCGCGTGGTTTATCGCCTCGATAGTCTGGGGCATCACGCCGTCGTCCGCCGCTACGACAAGTACCACAATGTCCGTAACCTGCGCGCCCCGGCTCCGCATACGGGTAAACGCTTCGTGTCCCGGCGTATCCAGGAAGGTGATGCTGCCGTTGGGCGTTTCCACCATGTAAGCGCCGATATGCTGGGTTATACCGCCGAACTCGCCTGAGACGACATCAGCGCTACGGATCGCGTCGAGCAGTTTCGTCTTGCCGTGGTCAACGTGGCCCATCACGGTAACGACGGGCGGACGCGGCGTCATCGAGTCGACATCGTCCGCCTTGGTCTCTATCAAAGTTTCATCGTACAGGCTTACGATGTTCACGTCCACGCCGAATTCTGTGGCGATTATTGCCGCCGTCTCGGAATCGATCTGCTGGTTTATAGTTACCATCTGACCCATGCTCATGAGTTTTGCGATCAGGTCGGACGCTTTAAGATTCATCTTGCGGGCAAGCTCGGAAACCGAGACAACTTCCATTATGTCGATAGATTTTGGCACGGTGTTTGCGATCTGCAAGGAACGCTTCTTGCCCTGATGGATCTTATCCCCCATCTCGACTTCTTTGTCACGGCGCTGGTAAACAGGTTTTTTTGCCTTGAAGGTACGCTTTACCGCGCCCTTGCTGTCCACGGGGGGAGAAGTCGGCGTAGGCCGTCCCATCCCGGTTCTGGGCGGGCTCCCATGACCCGCCGGGCCGTAGCCGCCGGGCCTATAAGCGCCCGGCCTGAAAGACCCGCCGCCCTGTCCGCCGGGACCGGGCCGCGGGCCGTTCTGGAAACGTCCGCCTCCGTAAGCGTTAGCCTGGGCGCCGCTTCCGGCTCCTCCGTAGCCGCCCGGCCCGCCTTGAACGCCCGGCCCGTTGCCGCGCCGTATATTGCCGCGTCCGACGTAGATAGCCGGTTTGCGGCCGTCGTTAACGTAGCCGCCGCCCCGAGGCGGTTTGGGGCCGATAAACTTGCCGCCTACCCGACCTGCCTGAACCGCAGGCCTGGCCGTTTCTTTGTAAACGCTTACATGGCTCCCAGGCGCGGCGGTCTTGTCTTTTTCGTCCGCCGGCAAAGGCTCCTTAAAGGACGCCGCTTGCGCGTCTTCCGGCGGCCTGCCCGTTGCCGGAGATTCCGTTACTGCGGGAACTTCCGTGACCGCGGTAACCGCGGCGCTTGCTGGAGCTTCCGTAGCGGCGGCCACTTCGACCGCCGCCGTCTCCGTTACGGGCGCTGTCGTGTCGGACGCCGGGTTAAGCGCGGAGATTTTGATCTGTACCTTCCCGGTCTTGACGGGGCGGGTGACGACCTTTACCTTGGGCGGCGTTTTTTCAGGAGCGGACGAAACGTCTGCGGACGGCTTCTTTTTCACTATGACGACCTTCTTTCGTTCCGGCTCCGCAAGTTTCGCGCCGTCTTCAGCGCCGCCGTTTTTGGAACCGCTCAAATCCTTGGAATGTTTGATCAGTTCAGCTCTGAGTTTTTGGATGTTTTCAGTATCAGCCGTCATTTTTCTTACCTAAATTATTCCTCGTACTCAAAACTAAGTCCTACACCGCACGCGGGACAACTGGTCATATCGATAGTTATCTTTGCGCCGCATTCGGGACAAACCAAGTCTTCCTCAATCTCTTCGTCAAAGGCCGGCGCGTAGGCCGCCTCCGCCTGCTGCACGCCAATTCCGAAGCCTTCAGCCGCTCCGCCGGCGGAAACCTCGCCCGCCGGGACAGCCCCGTCCGAAGCGGGCGTCCCGCCGTCGGATTCGTCGATCTTGACCTCGACCAACTCGTCGATCAGGCTGCGCAGCGCTTCTAACTGTTCCTTCCTTAGATCATCGATTTCCAGAAGCTTTTCATCATCGGCGTTGATGAAATCCTCGATATATTCAATATCGTTCCGCGCAAGCAGGGCGGCTACCGCTTCATCGACACCGGGAAGTTCGGAAATCGTGGATATTTCATCCTCGTACTCGTTGTCGCCAAACAAACGTGAAGCGGCGGCCCTCGGTTCGGAAGCTATATCCATCTCTTCAAACTGGGAATGTGTCTTAACGTCTATTTCCCAGTCCACAAGCCGGTTGGCTAGCCTTACGTTTAAACCCTGCTTGCCGATGGCAAGTGAAAGCTGGCTCTCGCTGACTATCGCAAGCGCCTTATGCTTCGCCTCGTCAAGAATGATAACGTCGCGCACTTCCGCCGGGGACAGCGCGTTCTTTATGAAACGCTGGGGATCGGGGTCGTACTTCAGCACGTCGATCTTCTCGCCCTCAAGCTCGCGGATGATTGCCTGAATCCGCGCGCCTTTCAGCCCGACACAGGCCCCGACAGGATCGACATCATCCTTGGCGGAAAAAACCGCCAGTTTGGTACGGTAGCCCGGCTCGCGGACTATCTTGTGAATCTCGATGGTCTTGTCGTAAACCTCCGGCACCTCAAGCTCGAATATTGCCCGCACAAAATCGGTGTGGGTACGGGAAAGCACGATCGAAAGACCGGTCTCGGTCTTTTCAACTTTGTATATCAGCGCCTTGATACGGTCGTTTACATGGTAAATCTCGCGCGGCGACTGGAATTTCTTCGGCAGAACACCCTCAATCTTGCCCAGATCGACATAGATCGTGCCGTTCCGTTCACGCTGATAGTAACCGATGATGATCTCGCCTTCTTTGTCTTTGTAATCGGCGTAAAGGCTGTCCTTGCGTATGTCACGTATCGACTTGTTTGCTGTTTGTTTTGCGCTGGCGACAGCCATCCTGCCGAAATCCTTAGGGTCGAGTTCGATGAGTATCTCGTCACCTTCCTCCGCTTCAGGATTCAGGGAGCGCGCCTCCTCCAGCTCTATCTCTATAACCGGATTGTACACGCCGTCGACAATCTGTTTGCGGGCAAGAATGGAAACACAGTGCCCGTCGTCATCAAAACGAACCTCGGCGTTCTCATCGCTGCCGAATTTTTTTCTGTACGCCGCCAGCAGCGTATCCTCGACAATTTTTACCGCCAGATCCTCTGAAATACTCCGATCCTGCACCAGTTGGAGGATGGCGTCCGTTACATCCGTTGCCATCAGAGCGCCGCCTCTTTATTCCGCCGCGGAGATTGCGCGACCTCAGAAATCTCCGCCAGGCAAGTGAGCTTTGCTTTTGCAATGGTATCGTAAGAAAGACTAGTCATTCCGTTTTTCCCCTTGATAACAATATGATTGTCGTCTGCGCCGATCAGAACACCGCTTGTCCAACCGGAAATATCCGTCCGGTAACAAGTGACCGGCCTCCCTATATAGTGAACGAATTCCGCACCGTCCTTTATTCTGCGTTCAATCCCAGGCGACGAAACCTCGACATAAATATCCTGCCCGGGGAAGGCAAGCTCCAAACGCGGAAGGATAGCGCGATGCACACCGGCGCAGTCGTTAATGCCGACATCAGGAGACGCAACGCCGCCGGCGTCCCTGTAGATCACAGCCCTGACCTGTACGCAGCCTTTCCGCTGTGAAACCGAAAGTTCTACTAGGCTCATAGCGAGACCCTTTACGACGGCCTCTATCGAATCGAACACCTTATCGGCAACCCTGGGCGTATAGCGCATCCTGCCAAACCGCTCCCTAAAAAAAAGAGGCTTTACACAGCCTCAACTTTCAAACCCTATTCAACTGTCATAATCATCGTATCAGTATGGAAAAAAAGAGTCAAGCTATCGCAGGTGGACACGCAGGGCCGGCGTATATAAAAAACCGGAAAAGGAGCTATACTTGGCATGGTTTTCTGGGAGGGGAGCCATGGAACAAGAAAAACAAGCGGCGCTGATGCCCCTTATGACCTGTTTTTCTGTCATACAGGATCCCCGGATAGAGCGCAATAAACTGTACCCGCTCTATGAAGTCATCGTCATAACCATTCCGGCTCTTATCGCCCTGGACCGGAGACGGGAAGACACAGAACGGTACGCGAAGGCGAAGAAAGCCCGGCCAGGCCGGTTTCTGAAACCGGAGCACGGCATTCCGCATCACGACGTGTACCGGCGGATGATAAGCCGGATAGCGCCGGAGAAAACCGGGGGATGTTTTATGAATTGGGTGCGGGCCGTCAAGCGGGAATATGGACGGGAAGACGGTCCGGGGGCACTTCAAGGCCGGGGGAAAGCGCCGCGTATCGTGAGCGCGTGGGCGGCGGAGAACCGGCCGGTATTCGGACAGGTGAAGACGGAGGAAAAAAGCAAGGGAAACGAAGTTTCCACAATCACGGCGATACCGGCCTTGTTGGGGAAACTGGCGCCGGAAGGGTGTATCGTGACCATAGACGCGATGGGATGCCAGTATAACATAGCCGTCCATTCGGCGGAAAAGAAGGCGGATTACCTGTTTTCATTAAAAGGGAGCCGGGGAACGCCGCAAGAGGACGTGAAAAAATACTTTGCGGGCCCGGATTTCTCCGCGCCCGCAGATGCTAACCATATACCGTTTCAGCCGGTACCGGCCCGTGACGAGCGGCCCGGGCGGACACGGGAAACAAAAAGCGGTATGATCGGGCGGCGGAAACAAATGGCGTGGCCGAATGAATATCTTGAGCGATTGCTCTTTCAATCTTCCTTGCGCCTCCGCTTCAGAGTAATTTATATGCGCTTGCCGTGCGGAGGCTCATTATGACAGCACTTGACTATGCGCGGCGGACGTGTTTAACTAGGGGCTGTCCGTTCGGTCTTTTTGCCTGACATGGTAAAGTTTACTTGCAAACGCGGCTAATTCAGTTTAGGATACGTTTAATGAATAAAACAAATATACAACTTTCCGATTTGGGGATAAAGATACCGCAGATTATACTGCCCGCAAAAAGCGTTGACCTGCAAAAATGGGCGGTAATAGCCTGCGATCAGTATACGCAAGACGCCGCCTATTGGGAGGCCGTCGCTTCTTTTGTCGGGGACGCGCCTTCCACGCTGGACATGATCTATCCTGAAATCTACCTGGACGAGAGCGACCGCGCCGGGCGAATCGAGCGGATACATCAGGCGATGCGCGGCTATGTGGAAAAGATATACAAGAAGGACGCGGTTCTTAATCCGCCGAGGCAGGCGGGCGCGTATATCGAGCGGACGACGCGGCGCGGTACGCGGCGCGGCATACTGGTGGCCGTCGACATGGAAAGCTATGATTGGCGCGCGGATTCGGAGAGTATAATCCGCGCCACCGAAGGGATACTACAGGAAAGGCTGCCGGCCCGCATGGAAATCCGCAGAAATGCCGCGCTGGAACTGCCGCACGTTCTGCTTTTGATCGATGACCGCGAAAACATTTTGATTTCGTTGCTGAAAAAGCTGCTGGCCAAAGCGCCTGCGGTCTACGATACCCCTCTGATGATGGGAGGCGGAAGCGTGCGCTGCAAGCTGCTTTACCGGAATAACGACTGGGCGCTGATACGGGATGTTTTTGAACATCTGTCGCGCACGTCGATCAACCGCTACAAGATCAACAATCCTTTTTTGTTTGCCGTCGGCGACGGCAACCATTCGCTGGCTGCCGCAAAGGCCGTGTGGGACGAGTACAAGGCGGCCCACCCCGATAAGGCGGACACTCACCCGGCACGTTACGCGCTGGCCGAGGTCGTAAACCTTTACGATCCGGCGATCGTTTTCGAGCCGATACACCGTGTTGTTTTTAACACGGACGCGGACCGTATCCTAAAGGCCCTGTCGGCGCTTCCCGACTTTTCTTCGCTGGAAGCCGGCGGGCCTGAACAGTTACAGGCCATGGTGGCTGACGCCTCCGCACCCGAAAACCGCTGCGGCATAATATCGGGCGGACGTTGCGTGCTGGTGAAGTACTCGAAGGGCGGGCTGCCCACGGTCAGCATAGACCCGCTTCTGGAAGGACTTAAAACCGACTATATACACGGCGAAGAGGAGTTGATCCGTGTCGCGGCGCAGCCTGCCGCCGCAGGGATACTGCTTCCGCCCTTCGACAAATACTGTTTGTTCGAAAGCGTCGTCAGAGGCGGCCCCCTGCCGCGCAAAAGCTTCTCGATGGGGGACGCTTGTGAAAAACGCTTCTACATTGAAGCCAGGCGCATCTGCGAATAGTTACAGTCAGCAAATCTGCGGGAGCGCCCGCAAAACCGGCTTTTTGCCTGTAAACTATGCCCGATGCTTGAAAAACGGGTAAATCTCCCGATAATATAAGTGCAATGGCTGAAAATGATTTTTTGGTAAAATTGAAGAACGCGCTCGACACCAGAAGAGAGTGGTTTGACCGGACGGAACTCCCCAAGCTGAAAGAAGAATTTCGCGCTTTTCATGCGGCTGTCTCCTCGCTTTACTCGTTATTCTCAAAAAAGGGGTTCATATCCGAAGATCCTTACAAAAACGATACAAAAGTAGGCGATCTTGCGGTTCCGCCGGCGGGGGCGCTTTCCGACTCGAACAAGCGGGAGCAGCTCGGCATACAGCTTGCCGCGCTCGATAACGAGCTTGACTTCCTTGTAAACTTCTATGATTTTTACACCGACAGCTTTGCCCAGGAAAAACTCAAGGTAATAGTGGGGCTCGTAAAGTATGTAGACTGGATACACCTTACGCCGGACGGCGTAAACGCCACTACCCAGGCCATAAGCGATGTGGTAGCCAATATAAGGCACGGGATAAACGACCAGTTTACCGCGCAGACGCTTACGGACGCGCTTGCGACGCTGTCATCTACAACAAAAACGATCATTAACACGCTTAAACTACTCAGTGACTTTAACCGCGAGATGTATAAATACAATCTGCGCGTCAACATCACATCCTCGATGAGCGCTGCGGAAGCGACGGCGGCGAACATTAAAAAAAAACTTGCCTCCGCCAAAAACGGTACGCCGTTCTATGCCGAGCTTGTTGACGAACTTATAAAAGAAGATTATTCGGCCAATTCCAGGGATTTGCAGGAAGCCGTCTTGCAGCAGCTTTCCGTAGAGCTGGGGCCGGCCAAAAAGACCGCAAAAGCGCCGCCTTCTTTTAAGCCGATCCTGATTGACGGGCTAAACCGCATAGGCTCCGCAGGCGTTAACATTTCTGAAATCGCCGGAAAGATCAATGAAAACCGTAACCTGCTGGAGAATCAAAAGAAAGGCCTCTGGGCAAAAATAAAGAAACTTATGTCGCAGATCGCGAAAACGGAAACCAAACCGACGATATACGAGCTTGAATACATGGATCCGGCGAAAGGCGTCACGATCCGCGAAAAACTGAATTTCAACGGATTCTGCGCGACACTGGAAAAGAAAATATCTATTCTGAACGCGATTGCCCCGCAGGGAAACGCCGGTAAAAAACTTGAAAGCATGAGCGAGGATCAACTGATCGAATTACTCCAGCGCAACCTGAAAGACGTTCAGGGTTTTCATAAAACATTGAACGGTCTGGATGATTATTTTAAGAACGCGGCCGGTAAAGCCACCCGTTCCAAAATCAAGGGGATCAAGCCTGAGCTTTCCGCGTTGAAAAACGTGATCGCCAGGGTGAATGAAAAATTACAGGAATACAACGCCAAGAAAGAAGAGGCGGAACAGTTCAAAAAACTTGGTATCAGCATGGAAAGCTGAAACGGAGAAAATCAATTTTGACATACGGCTTATTAAAACAACGCGCGTCCGCGCGCGGACAGGTCTTTTTGTTTGCGTTGCTTCTGACGGCGTTACATGCCGCGGGCAACGAGACGCCTGTCCCCCCCGGCCCGGCCCGGCCTTCTGACGAGGTTCGCGCCTCGCTTTCCATGGTGATGTCCGGACGGGACATTGAGTTCGATTTCAGGAAGTCCTTCCTTGCAAGCGAGGCGCAGGTATACACCGGCCTTTACGAAGGGCTTTTCTCGTACCACCCCTTGACGATGGAACCCGTCCCCGCAGCGGCAAGCCGCTGGAAACTGTCGGAAGACAAGAAGGTGTGGACATTCACACTGCGGGACTATGCCCGTTACTGGAACGGCGATACGGTACGCGCCGAAGATTTCCGTGCCGCCTGGCTCTCCCTGATCGAGCCGGGACGCAACTCGCCCTACTCGTCACTGTTCGACATCATAGAAGGCGCGAGCGACTACAGGACGGGCCGGACAAGCGACAAGGCCAGGGTCGGTATAGAAGCGCCGGACGACAAGACCCTCGTCGTGCGCCTCGTCTCGCCCGCCGCCTTCTTCCCCAGTATGCTGTGCCATCATTCTTTCAGCCCGATACACCCGGCGATGCTGAACGTCGAGGACTGGAGCGCTTCCCCCCCGATCTCCAACGGCCCCTATTACCTACTGGAAAACAACGGCGACACCAAGGTGTTCGCCCGTAACGAGCTATACTGGGACGCGGTGGACGTCAGGCTAAAGACGATAAATGTACGCATTATTGACGACGGGGACGAAGCCTCCGCCCTATGGAATTCCGGGCAGGCGGACTGGATTTCGGGCGAAGTGAACCTGGAAACGCTGATAAACCGCGCCGGCATAACCGTGAACCCGATGTTTGCCACCCACTACTACTTCATCCGTTCCGCCCGCAAACCCTGGGACGACTGGCGCATCCGCCGCGCCATGGTTCTTGCACTGTCGTGGAGTCGGATACGGGAAGGGCTGATCATGCCCGCGAAGACGCTCGTCTACCCGATCATGGACTACCCGAAGATTGACGGCATCGACAAGACGGACATAGCCGAAGCGCGAAGGCTGCTTGCCGAAGCGGGCCACCCGGACGGCAAGGGCCTCCCAGAACTGGTGCTGCGGCTCACCCCGTCAATGGAGGCGGCGCGGATAGGCGGCATCATGTCCGCGACATGGAAAACGGAACTCGGAATACCCGTCAGAATCGAGGTATTCCCGTTTGACAAGTACCTGGACAGCATGAAAGATCTCTCCTACGATGTCGCCTCCTCCACATGGATAGGCGACTTTGCCGATCCCTACACGTTCCTGCAGATGTGGCGGCGCGATTCGAACCTGAACGATGCGAATTACGACGACAGCGACTACGAAAGACTCCTGAACCGCTCGATGGAGGAGGAAGGCGACACGCGCTGGAAAACGCTTTCGGAGGCGGAGGCGCTTCTTTTGGACAGGGGAACCGTGATGCCGATCTCGTACAGCTTTGCCGTAAACATAGTGGACAAGACTGAACTGGGCGGCTGGTACAGCAACGTGCTGGACATACACCCGTTCAAATACCTTTACTTCAAGAGCCGCCTTCCCCTGCCCGGCGTAGTCCTGGCACAGCCCGGCGACGCCCGCGTCCCTTAATCTGAAAGCCGGAGGCGGCTCCTGGCCCGGCAGGTCTCCGCTATCCGTTACACGCAAATTCCCGCAAACTAAAACAACTTAAAACAGACAGTCTTGAACCAGACACTGTTAGGAAATGTTGGGGTAGCGGCTGGCACAGGCGGGATTTGCCTTGCGAGTACGCCTATTGGCATGTGGTCCATGATCGGTTTTCACGGGGAAGCAACCGGGGATTACGGGCAAAACCCTGTTAAGCCTCCGGGCGGTGACAAACGGCGGCGGGAAGCCTGCGGGGTTATTTTAACCTGGGGGGGGGGGGGGG
>JAISLM010000086.1 GCA_031290855.1 Spirochaetaceae bacterium | reverse complement strand
CCCTTGTTGTGATGTCGCTCCACATACCGGACGGGGCGCTGGAGATAATGCGGCGCGGCAAGGCGGCCTACAGTTACAACCTGTTCGGCTACGCATACCTGAACCGTGAGCTTGACGTGCTGATTTACCGTGTATCGAACTTCCTGGAGGAACGCGGCTACGCGACAGTGCCGGTACCGGCGCGGGGCACGGCCTACGGAGCGCCCAAAAAGGGCTACGGCATGATATCGTTCCGCCACGCGGCGGTCGCGGCGGGGCTTGCGGCATTCGGGCTGAGCGGCATAGCCCTCAGCAGGGAGTATGGGAGCCGCCAGCGTTTCGTCGCCCTGCCGACGACAGCGCCGCTCAGACCTGCGGAGAAGCTGCTAGACCGGGAGGATGTCTGTGACGGCTGCCTTGAGTGCGTCAAGCACTGTCCGGCGGGCGCACTCACCCTGAATCCGCCGCATACCTGCACGATGGGCGGGAAAATCTACAGTTACGCTCGAAGCGACCACGACAGATGCCTCCATCAGTCAAGGGGCCTGTCGACAAAGGTGTGGAAGGGCGCGGCCTTCAACCCGAAGGTCGATGTTCCCTACGAGGAGCATCCTTCCCCGGAACTTTTTTACGAGCAGCTATGGCATATGCGGGACGGCGGCATACGGATAAGCGAGAGCGCGGAAGCTACATACGGCGCGACACTCTGCGGGCGCTGCATGGCCTTCTGCACACAGGGGCACGAGGCAATGAAGCGCCGCCTGCGGCCTGACCAGCGCTCGACAGGCTACGCTGACGACAAGGTTCTCCAGAAAGACGGCTCCGTTAAGGCGGTCCGGCATGGGAGCGTCCGTCCTGTTTAACGCGAGGAGTTCAGGAAGAAAACCGATTGCCTAACGAGGCTGCCGGCTGGTCTTCCCCGGTGACTTCATACCGGAAACGCCTTGCCGGTCTTTTCCGTAACATAAGAGGCTTCCCAAAAACTTCAGTTTTTGGGAGACAAGCCTTGCTTGGGAGACAAGCCTTGCTTGGGAGACAAGCCTTGCTTGGGAGACAAGCCTTGCTTGGGAGACAAGCTTTGCTTGTCCAGCTACCGTTCCGGCTGTTGCGAACCTGCGGTTCGACGACGGTTTGACGGCCCGAACAAGGGCTTTGCGAAGCAAAGACCAGGGCCGACAAACTGTACCACAAAACCGCGTCAAGCGTCCGCACATGGGTTGCGCCACAGGCACAACCCATGGCGGCAAACCGCGACAGCGGTTTGTGCCCGACGTTTGACCCGCCTGCTTTGATATAAAAGGAGGGAGGCGCGGGAATGTTCCCCAGCTACGCTGGGGGCGCGTAGCGAGACCTAGCCGTTGCGGAGGCAGTTAGGTGAGCCCCGAAAACTATTAACCCTGTTTCTATCTCTTTGCTATATAAAGACTTACATTCAAGGCATCTACCGGTCTTCCATTTTTTGTTGGTGTTGCCAATTATAAGCGCCGCAGAGCGGCGGGGGAGCAGACACCACTGCGAATAAACTGTACCCGCTCCATGAAGTCATCGTCATTACCATTCCGGCTCTTATCGCCCCGGCCCGGGGGCGGGAAGACACAGGACGGTACGCGAAGGCGAAGAAAGCCCGGCTGGGCCGGTTTTTGAAACCGGGGCATGGCGTCCCTCATTACGACGTGTACCGGCGGGTGATAAGCCGGATAGCGCCGAGAGAACCCGTTACACTATGTGCCTGGCGCGGCGTTTGAGGAAGACGGTTCCCGGCTGCGCGTAAAGACAGGGGGCCTGAAAACATGGCGATACTGAGGAAGCCGGCGATGACGGTAGCCCGGTCGGACACGGGAAACGAAGAGCGGCATGATCGGGCGGCGGAAACAAATGGCGTGGCCGAATGAATATCTTGAGCGATTGCTCTTTCAATCTTCCTTCGCCTCCGCTTCAGAGTAATTTATATGCGCCGGCCCTGATTATCCGCGGGCGGTTTTCGGATTTACGCCCGCCGTAGTAGGAGGCTAACGGGCGATGGCGGAGGGCGGACAAAAACGGGGGAGGGTGTGCGGGGCTTGGGAATCAGGCCTCCCGCTGCCCTTACCGGTTTTTATTCCTTCACTGTTACTCCCGCATCGCCACTCGATTATTGCTCTAACTCATTACCGGGTAACGACTTAGGCCGGTAGAGGGACAGACCCCGGCCGCCCGGTAAGCTCCGTGTCACCCCCTCCCCCGCCGCCACCCATCGTGCGCGCCTTGCCGCTCTAATTCATTACCGGGTAACGACTTAGGCCGATAGAGGGTCAGACCCCGGCCGCCCGGTAAGCTCCGTGTCACCCCCTCCCCCGCCGCCACCCATCGTGCGCGCCTTGTCGCTCTAACTCATTACCAGGTAACGACTTAGGCCGGTAGAGGGTCAGACCCCGGCCACCCGGTGAGCTCCGCGCCGGATGCCGGCCCCCGTCTTACATCCTCGCCCGCCGCCGCTCACTGCTCGCGCCTTGTCGCGCTAAACCTTTACCGGGTAACGACTTAGGCCGATAGAGGGTCAGACCCCGGCCGCCCGGTAAGCTCCGTGTCAGCCGCCTACACCCGTCTTCCATTCCTCACCCGCCATCCCTCATTATCCTCCGCCTCCTCCGTCAAAAACAAAGCCCCCGGCGCTCACACGGCGCCGGGGGCTTTCTCGTCATCGCTCATCCCGCATTAGCCGCCGCCTCCGGCGGCTCCCTGCCGGGCGGCGGTTTAGTACTTTTCAAAACTCAAATTGACATTGCTGTTGACCGTGGTTGATAGGTAGACGGTGCTGCCCCAGCCCCCGCCACGGAAGCCGTTGCCCCAGTTCTCCGTGGTGTCGCTGTTGTCAAACTCCGACTCGGCGCCGTAGCCGGCCGCCGAGTCGGAAGGAATTCGGACTCTGACATTCTTGGCGACGTCAACACCGAATATCTGGCGTCCCAGATTGGGGGGGCGTAGCGCCCAGCTTGACCGTGAATTCCGTGCCGCCGCAGTTGTTGAAGGCGTAAAAGCCGAACACTGTCACTGCGGAGAGGTCTACCGATGAGAGAGCGGTACAGCCGGTGAAGACGTTCGGGCCGATGAGTGTCGCCTTGGGTAGCGACACCGATGAGAGGCTGGTACAGCCGTTGAAAGTCTACGAAAGGATCGGGCCTGTCGCTTCGGGGAGGTCTAGCGTAACAAGGGCGGTGCAGCCGTAGAACGCTTTCTCGCCGATGCTTGTCGCCTTGGGAAGGTCTAGCGAGGCGAGTGAGACGCAGCCGCTGAATCCAAAGGCGCCGATCGTGATAACGTTTGCGCCGCTAAGGCTTTTGAGTCCGGTGAAGCGCCCGGTGAAGTGGGAATTGTCAGCGCCCGCCTTGACGCTGTCCGCCTCGTCGGGAAGAACGAGGGAGACGATCTTGTGCTCGCCGGAGATGGCGGTGCCGCCGGGGCCGAAGCCCTTGTCGGCGCCCATCGCGCAGGCGGACAGGTCGAGTTCCACGTACTTCCCGCTCTCCTGTATCTTGTCGAGGAGATCCTCCAAGCCTTCGTCCGCGTCCGTCAGGTTAAGCCGTACCGGCAGCGGGACGGGGGCGGCGGCGATCGACCCGCCGGATACGTTCGCGAGGTATGTGTCGACCTCCGCGATCGTTTGTAGCGGCCTAAGCTTTACGGTCACCGTCCATATCGTGGGCAAGCCTGCGCTTGGTGTAACGGTGTATATCACCGGGGCAGAGAAATCCTTCTCCTCGCCGGAGGCGGGCTCGACGCTCGCGCCGGCGGAAACCTTAATCACGGGGCTGAGCCCCGTCAGGGCGCTCCCGAAAGGAATATCGACGACGACAGTCTTCGCGCTATTGTTTATGACCCCCTGATCGCTGTCGATGCTGAAGCCGGTGATGACTGTCCCGCCTCCTCCGTTACCGCCGTCATCGACATCTTCGCCGCCCGCCTCGCTCTCGTTGCACGCGAAAAAGAGCGCGAACATCGCGCATACAAACATCCTAATCCAGTAATTCTTGTGTTTCATAACCTTTCTCCTTCAATAATGAGTAATTAGTAATGAGCGGCGTCGGCCGTCTAGTGTCCAGTGCGGTAGGGATTTTGTAAGGGAGAGCAAGTCTCCGCGTTGGCAAGGCTTAAAGAAGCTAAAACCCTGTTTGTCCGGCTGGCGGAAGTTTAGACGCCATATCGAGGAATATACAGAATTATCCGATGCAAAGTCAAATATATATATAGACGCCGTAGGCGGCTAATTAATGAGCAATGAGAAATGGAAGACACGAGGGTGTCAAAAATAATTAAAAATGAGGGATTTAGAACGAAACTTCAGTAACGATGTTTGCTTTGAGAGAAAACCATTACCCAAATTATTCATTAACCGCCGTTGTTTGTCAGGTTGAAGGCACGGGCTGCCAGGTAGCGGGCGGATTTACAGAGGCGCGTCCATAGGCGGACAAAGGACAGTTCCTTCATGCCCAAGAGTCCCTGCGGGCGGTACAGCATCACGATTATCAGGATTAAGGGGTAGATCAGCAGGCGGTAGTCTTGCAGGAAACGCAGGAATTCCTGCAAGTATGTCAGTACGTAGGCGGCCAGTACCGCGCCGGTCATAGAACCCATGCCGCCCAGTACGACGAATATCAGGTAGTCTATGCTTTTCGTGAACGATGCTATGTCCGGCTTGACGAAGCCTATCACCATCGCGTACAGTACGCCGCCTATGCCGGCGATGAACGCGGCGCTTACGAAGCCTATCATCTTGTAGCGGAATACACTTATGCCCGAAGCGTTGGCCGCTATTTCGTCCTCACGGACGGCGAGTGTCGCCCTGCCGAAGCTGGAGCGGAGAAAGTTTTGCAGCAGCGCCGCGACTATCGCCAGCGTGAGCGTGACGGTAAAGAACGAAAGCCCGGGAGCGAATGAAAGGAGCGTGGGGAACTGCCTGCCGTTAGCGCCTCCTGTCACGTCTTTTATGTTGGTCAGTATCACGCGGATAATCTCACCCGATCCGAGCGTTACGATAGCTAGGTAGTCGCCGGTCAGTTTCAGCGTGGGGAAGCCGATTAGGAAGCCCGCGAAAGAGGTGAGGAGGGCGGCCAGCGCGGCGGCCAGCGTGAGCGGGAGGCCCGCGTTCATGTTGAAAAAGATGCACGAGTAGGCCCCTATAGCCATGAAGCCGGCCTGTCCTATCGAAAGCTGGCCGGTTATGCCGGTGATCATGTTCACGCTGACGGCAAGAATCGCGTTTACCCCCGCCACCGTGATGATCTGGGCCGTGTACGGGTCGATCACGCCTGAGTGTATAAGGACCGACGGGACGACTGTGAGTAAGACGGCAAAGGCCGCCGGTATCAGCGTGTTACGCGGGTTTCGTTTCATGCCCGCCGCCTAGCGCACCTCGCCGTTTTCGACGCGGGCCGTCATCACGGGTTTTCCGTCGATACAAAGCGCCCTCCCACCCACGTAGACTGTGTTTTGAAGTACCCTTATCGGGAAGACGGAGAAGGCGTCTATGTCGATCTCCGCAGGAGGGGATGCCGGGGCTTCCAGCCCCTCCGGGTGAAGGCGCGTCCCTGTCGCCGCGCCAGCGCCGTCCAGCGCCTCGACAAGCTCGCCGCCGTCCGCCGCAGAGGAGGAGGCGGCAAGCAGCATTCCACGGCTTTCCACGCCGCGCAGCTTCGCCGGCTTCAGGTTGTAAACGGCGATGATGTGTTTTCCCAGCAGTTCTTCTTCTTTGTAGAACGGGACGAGGCCGGAAACTATCACACGCTCCTCGCCGGCAAGTTCCAGCGTCTCTATGTAGAGCTTGTCAGCCCTGGGGTGCTTCTCGATCCGCGTGATCTTCGCGACGCGGAGGTCTACCGTCCGGACAAAGCGCTGCTCAAGCTCTTCCGCGTCCGGCGCGGGAGACGCCGCCGCTTCCACGGACGGGGCGGGCGCCTGACCCCGCGCAGAGGCGGACTGCCTGTGCCCCGAGTACCTCTCTCGTAAAGAGGCCAGGCGTTCTTCCTCCAGCCGTTCAAACAGCACCTCGCTCTTCAGCACTCGGGGAAGACCTTCGGCCTTCCCGATGTCGGCCCAGGAGAGAGGGGGCGTATTCCCCGCGCCGTAGCCGAAAAAAGCCGCGACCTTTGCAGCCGCTTCCGGTATGAAGGGGGACGCGAGGACAGCAAGGTCGCGGACGAGAAAGCTCAAGTTTCGTATCAGGGCGGCGGCGGCGGGCGGGTTGTCCTTGCGGGTCCTCCAGGGCTCGCCGTCCTGGAAAGTCTTGTTGGCAAAGGACGAAAGTTCAAAAACGAGATGGAAGGCGTCCCGCAGCTCGGCCCATTCGAGTTTTTCTGTTATAGCGGTCTCGTATTCCCGCACCTTTTCCCAAAAGGCCTCCGTCGCTCCCTTCTCGCACGCTTCCTCCGGCGGAACAACAGAGTCGTAGTAGCGTGTAACGAATGAAAGCGTCCTGTTGACAAGATTTCCAAGGTTGCCGATAAGCTCCGCGTTCACCTTTTCTCCGAAGTCCTTCCATACAAACAGCGCGTCCGACTTTTCCTGCCTGTTGTAGAAGATGTAAAAGCGCCAGACATCGGCGGGAATCCCGGTCTCCAGCACGTCCGTCCCGAAGACGCCGGAACCTTTTGACTTGGAAAACTTGCCCGCCTCGTAGTTAAGGTATTCCGTACTGCTCATATGGTGCAGCATAGTCCAGTTCCCGCCCTCGCCGAGCTGGGTCGAGGGGAATATCACGGTATGAAACGGTATGTTGTCCTTGCCGATGAATTGGAAGAGCTCGACATTATCCGGGTCCTTCCACCAGTAATCGACGAAGCGCCTCCAGTCCAACCCCCGATCCTCCGCCAGGGCGGCGGTTATCGACACGTAGCCTATCGGCGCGTCAAACCACACGTAGAAAACCTTGTTCTCGAAGCCCTCCTTAGGCACCGGGATGCCCCACTTCAGGTCGCGCGTGATAGCCCGCTCGTGAAGGCCGTCCCTGATCCAGCTTTCGGTCATCCGCACGGCGTTCCGCGCCCACTTCCCGCGCACTGCCGCCCCGTTCATCCATTCCGTAAGCCTCCCGCGCAGCTTCGGCAGGTCGATATACAGGTGTTTCGTCGACTTCAGCAGCGGCTTCGCGCCGCAACTGGAGCATTGCGGCTCTTTTAGCTCGGTCGGGTCGAGCAGCTTGCCGCAGCTTTCGCACTGGTCGCCGCGCGCCCCGTCATAGCCGCAGTGCGGGCATAGACCGCGCACGTAACGGTCGGCCAGAAAGCGCCCGCAGGCGGGACAGTAAAGCTGTTCTATCGTTTTTTCGCTGATAAAACCCGCCGCGTCGAGTCGCCGGAATATACCCTGGGTAACCTCGCCGTGCACCGGCGTCGAAGTCCGCCCGAACTTGTCAAACGCGATGTTGAACCAGCGGTATATCCTGTCGTGAATCTTCCAGTAACGGTCGCACAGGTCGCCTGGGCTCACTCCCTCTTCCGCGGCGCGTGTCTCCGTCGCCGTCCCGTACTCGTCCGTCCCGCAGACATAGCAGGTTTCGTAGCCCCGCAGCCTGCAAAAACGCGCAAAAGCGTCGGCGGACAGAACCTGTATCAGGTTCCCAAGGTGCGGCACGTTGTTAACATAGGGCAAAGCCGAAGTGATCAGTCTTCGTTTCATACAAAGATACTACCCCGCATCCGTTTTTAACACAAGGAGGCGCGTTGCCTCATGAAAAATGTTACCGAACTATAATAAGGACGCTGAACGGAGCGCGTCCCCGCGGGGTATTAAACCGGACTTTGCGAATGAACCTCCCCGCCGCGGAGCGGCGGGGGAGCAGACCCCACCGCGAATAAAATCTGGCCGGTCCGTTTGCCTGGGGAACATCCTGACCGGTATTTGGGAGAGTTCGCTGAAAAATTAAATGTTTGTCCGCGGGCCGTGTACAAAATGTTCAAGAAACTGGGAGTCACCCGTAAAAAAAACGTTTACCTGTTCGGAAAAGCCTGAGAAAGAGCGGGGAGAGTTTCTAAACCTGATTGCCAAAATACCCGAAAAAGAACGGGTATACGCGGACGAATGCGGTATAAAAGAGCATCTTCAGCGTGAATACGGACGGGCTTTGCGCGGGGTAAAGATTGAGGACACCAAACGGGGGCATAATTCCCGTCGGGTAAATGTCGCAGCGCCGTGATACACGGAGAAAAAAAGACAAAAAAGACAGCGCCTGAATGTTACGACGGTTCCATGACCGGAGAACGTTTTGAGTGTAAGCCGCTGAAAAATGTCCAAGCCGGCCGCGCGATAATTACGGGCCGGGCAAGTTTTCACAGGAAAAAACATCCTGGACAGCTATGCGGAACCAACGTTCATTTGCTGTTTCTTCCCGCGTATTCCCCGGATTTTAATCCTATAGAAAAAGACCGGGCAAATATGAAGCGGGCTTTGCGCGATACCTTCCCTTTTTATGATTTGTTACAGACCGCGGTTTACAATTATTGGACTTAGGTATTGTTAAGTATAACGGCTATATATCATGTCCGGGCAGGGTTTTCTTCTTCCATCGAACTCACGTTATTTAGCCTTCTACGCGGATTTCGCCGAGTTGTTCTACGTCAATGTCGTTTGTAATTTCACGGACTGACAGTACGACTAGTTCCGGCAACTCCCGTTCAGCCGCTTGTTTGACGAGCAGCCGCGCCTGTTCCGAGCAAAGTATCACGGGCGGCGACCAGCCCTGCGCGCGGACGGACGCGATTGCGGCGGAAAGGGCCTTTATCCACGAAACGTGCAGGGCCGGTTCCAGCGCGCATACCTTGCCGGAAGCGGTTTGCACCGCGCTGTCGACGAGGGTTTGTTCAAACCCGTGTTCTATCGTAAGGACGCGGAGGCGGCGGTCTTCGTCAGTGTATTGCAGGCAGATTTGGCGGCCCAGGCCCTGACGCGCCTTTTCCGTCAGGAACTGGACGTCTTTTGATATGGGCGCGAAATCGGCGAGCGCTTCCAGTATCGCAACCATGTTGCGGATCGAAACCTGCTCGCGCAACAGGGCTTGCAGAACCTTTTGTATCTCGCCCAGGCCGAGGTTTTTCTGCGCGTCCTCCACAACTGCCGGGTAGTCCTTCTTTATGTCGTCAAGTATCCTTTGCGTGTCCTGCCTGCCTAAGATTTCGGCGGCGTGGGACTTGATGATCTCGGTAAGGTGGGTCGCTATGATCGACGGCGGGTCTATCACCGTGTAACCGGCGCGTTCCGCCTCATCCCTGCGGTCCTCGCTAACCCAGATAGCGGGCAGGCCGAAGGTCGGGTCCACCGTGTGCTCGCCGGGAATGTTGTCGCGCACGCCGCCCGGATTGATGCAGAGGTAGTGCCCCATCCTGATTCTGCCCCGCCCGACTTCCGCGCCCTTGATTTTGAGACAATACTCGGACGGTTCGAGCGTCATGTTGTCTATGATTCTGATTTTGGGAATAACGAGCCCCAGGTCGAGCGCCGATTCGCGGCGCAGACGCTGGACGCGCTCCAGAAGTTCGGCGCCCTTGTCCTTGTCAACAAGCGGGACAAGCCCGTAGCCCAGCTCAAGGGACAGCGGGTCGAGCGGCACGACGGGCGGAATTTCCCCCGTATCCTCTTTCTGTTTTTTCGCCGCGGCCGAGTCGGCGGCCTCCGCGCCGGGCCGCATCCGCTTCTGATCGCGGCTCAGCCTAAAGGCAAAAAAGCCCATTAACAGGCCCATCGGGATAAGCACGTACCAGGGGAAGCCCGGTATCAGCGCGAATATCAGCAACACGGAGGCGCCGATCCAGTATATCCTCGGGTGCCGCGTGAATTCTTCGGAAATATCCTCGGCGAAGGTGCCGTTGGAGACGGAACGGGTCACGATGATACCGGTCGCCGTCGATATAAGGAGGCTTGGGAATTGGCTCAAAAGGCCGTCCCCTATCGAGAAGGCGATGTAGGTGCCGACGGCCTGGCTCAACGGCTCGCCGTGCAGCGCGGCCCCTATGATGATGCCGGCGATGATGTTGACGGCGGTGATAAAGATGCCGATCTTCACGTTGCCGGAAATGAACTTGCTGGCACCGTCCATCGCGCCGTAAAAGCTCGATTCCTGTTCGATTTCGTCCTTGCGCTTCTTCATCTCCTCCTCGCTTATAGCGCCGGAGTTGAATTCCGATTCGACGGCCATCTGCTTTGCCGGCATCTTGTCCAGCGTGAAGCGGGCCGCGACCTCGGCGATCCGTGTGGAGCCCTTCGTGATCACGACGACCTGCACGGCTATAAGCACGATGAATATCACGAAGCCGATCACTAGCCCCTCCGTCCCGCCGGAACCGACGACGAAGGTAGAGAAGGCGCGCACCATTCTGCCGTTGAAATTCTCGCCTTGCGTCAGGATAAGGCGTGTCGAAGAGATGTTAAGTGCAAGCCCGAATACGGTAAGCACCAGCAGCATCGTAGGAAACACGCTAAAATCGGTAGCTTTCTTTGTATATAGGACTATCAACAGGACGAGCAGGCCCATGATTAGGTTCATCGCCATCAGCGTGTCCAACAGGAACGTGGGCATCGGGATAATCATCATCATCACGGCGGCAACCACGCCCGCCGCGATAAAAATATCCCCTTTGTTTCCCAGAGCGTCCGCGATCCCCCCCCGCGGCGCCATATAAGCGGCATCAGCCATACTTCCTCCCAAATCTTTTATCACCGGCTTCAACCGGGCAAGTGTAGCAGAAAAACCTCCAGGACGTTTTGTAAGCAAATATTTCCAACGGTGTCGAATTTATTGGCTTTGTCATTCTATTTTATTCTATACCGCCCCGTCAATGCCCAGGGCAACGTCATTTAACTTAGCCGAACAATGCGTGATAAAGGAAATCATCGCTAAAAGCAGCCCGGAGCATTTTCCTTCGAGTGCTGAACCGTTTTTCGGGCACGGCGGTTTTTTGCGGGAGGCGCGGAGCCGCTTTTCTCAATACATTGAGATTTTCCGCGGCACGGTTCGTCCGTGCCCTGCACGAGTCTTCCCCAAAACACACGTCCAGAAACCAGCGCGGGCCGTTCCAGATTGACCTGTG
>JAISLM010000085.1 GCA_031290855.1 Spirochaetaceae bacterium | reverse complement strand
CGCCCGCCCTGGGGGGGGGGGGGGGGCGGAGAACTTATCACTTATTAACGACAGGATCAATTTGGAACTTGACTTATAAACACCATAGTCGTACTATGTTTTAAACATAATTTAGGAGGTTCAGATGTTTAGACCGAAAGGTTCGTGGGTGGCGATGGTGACACCCTTTTCTAAAGACGGCAAGGTGGATTTTGGCGCGCTCGGTGTGCTGATCGACCGGCAGATACAGTACGGCACGGACGAGTTGTTCGTGCTGGGTTCGGCAGGGGAAACTACGCTGCTGGACGTGGAGGAAAAGAAGGATATCGTGAAGCGGGTCATAGCGCTGGCAAGGCTGCGTATCCGTGTATTCTTCGGCTGCGCCTCAGCGACTACCGAGGGGGCCGTCGGGCTCGCCCGTTACTGCGAGAGTGAGGGGGCGGACGGCGTAGTGTTCACCGTGCCGCCCTACGTCCTCGTGCCGCAGGATGCGGCCTTCGAGCATCTGGACACCTGTATGTCGGCGGTTTCGATACCCTGCGGCGTGTACAACAATCCGTCCCGGCTCGGGGTTCATCTTACGCCGGAAACGATACGCGACCTTTCGGAACGCCACCCCAACTTTGTCGCGGACAAGGAGGCGATGCCGCACGTCAGCCAGCTTGTCGACGTGAAACGCTACTGCGGGGACAGGCTCAACATCCTGTGCTGCGATTTCCCAAAATACTCCATCGTGATCCCGACTCTGGCGCTCGGCGGTAACGGCACTGCGAACATTGGCGGCAACATCATCCCTGAAGAAGCGGCCCGCTATTCGCGTGAATGGACGGACATGGGCATCATCGAGGAGTGCCGCAAGGAGTACTTCAAATGGACACCACTCCTAAAAGAGCTTTATAAACTTTCCAATCCTATTGTCGTCAAGGCGGCGCTCAATATACTTGGACTCCCCGGCGGACCTTTGCGGAAACCGTACCGGGAATATACAGGGGTTCATTATGAAAACCTCAAAAAGGTTATGACGGAATTGGGTGTCGTCCAAAAGTACGGCGTATAGGAGAGGGTGTTTCCGGTTAGGGAACACAACAAAAAATTAGCCGTGAAAAGCGGCATGAGGTTATATATGAAGAAAAAAACGGTTAGCGCGGTCTTTGTTTTTTTGACGGCGCTTTACGCATTGCAGGCCAACGGCAAAAAAGAAGCGAAGCCGGTGCAGGGCGGCTTAGCGCCGCCTGCGAGCCCCTACAAGTATTCGCTTGCCAGCGGCTCGGTGGGCGGGAATTTCTACCTGCTCGGAGGCGGTCTCGCCCAGACAATCAACAATCATCTGGGTGATTATTTCCTGTTCACGTCCGAGACGACAGGCGGCTCTACGGCAAACATCAAGCTGCTGCAAAACGGTGATGCCGAGCTGGGTGTCGTTATGACATCCGCGTTGCAGGAGGCTACGGAGGGGAAGGCCGAGTGGACAGGCGGCGTGAAGCACGACAAGCTGCGCGGACTAGTCCCGCTGTACCCGTCATGGCTCACGATCTACACAACACGCGATTCGGGGATAAAGACGTTGCGGGACTTTAACGGAAAGCGCGTCGGGCTGGGCTCGAAAGGCGCGGCGATGGACTCGATCTTCCGGCAGTTTTTCAAGGACGAGGGCATAGTCCCCGCGCAGATACACAACGACGGTCACGGCGCGACGGCGACGGCGCTGAACAACGGCGTGATAAACGTCGCCCTGCTGTTCTCGTACCCGCCCTTCGCGGCGATAGCGGAGCTTGAAACCTCGAAGGACCTGTTCTTCGTGCCGCTCAACCCCGCCGAGCAGACCGCGCTGACAACTAAGTACCCGTTCTACAGCAAGCACGCGATACCGGCGGGCTCTTACAAGGGCGTGACGGAGGACGTGCCCGGCGTCTCCGAATGGAATTTGCTGGCGGTCAGCGTAGACGTTCCAGAAAGGGAGGCATACCTTCTGACGAAGACCCTGTTTGAAAATCAGGCCGATATGCTGGCCATCCATCCGAGCGCCAAGTACATGACACCGGAGAACTGTCTCAAGTTTAACATCCCCCTGCACGCGGGGACGGTCCGCTACCTAAAAGAGATCGGAGTAAGCGTTCCGGAGGAATTAATACCGCCGGAATACGGAAGGTAGGGCAGGGCGGAACGTAGAGACATGAAAAGACTGACCTACGCGGACTTCAAAAAACACTTCACTATCGCGCTGTGCCTCTTTACCGGACTACTTCATATAGGCCAGTTCACGTTTTTTCCTATGGAGAGCGTTAAATTCTTCACATGGCACGTCATGCTGGGTTTAACGCTCACCTTCCTTTACAAGCCGTTCCGTCCCTCAGAGCGCCCCGCGTGGCGGGCTCTGGACGCACTTCTAATCGCGCTCTGCCTGCTCACGGGATTTTCGGTCATTTTCAACTACGACGCATACGTGCTGATGATGCAGTCGAACCAGCAACCCCTGTATTTCCACGTCATCGGCATCATCGTCACGCTGCTCGCGCTTGAGGCGGGGCGGCGGGCTCTGGGGCTGGCGCTGCCTGTCATCGCCGTGATCACGATAGTCTACGCGATGGCGGGCGGAGACCTTCCCGGCATACTCGGCCACCGGGGTTACCGCCTCTCCCGCGTTGCCGAGACGATATTCAGCGATCAGGGCATCTTCGGAACACCCGTCGCCGTCTCCGCCTCCAACATCTACCTGTTTCTGCTGTTCGCGGGACTGCTCGGTGTTTCCGGCGCGGACAAAATATTCCAGGACATAGCGATAGCGCTGACCGGAAAGAAGCGCGGGGGTCCTGCCAAGATGGCGGTTGTCGCAAGTTGCCTCTTTGGCAGCATTTCGGGCAGCGCTGTAGCGAATGTAATGTCGACAGGAGCCTTCACTATTCCGCTGATGAAACGGCAGGGCTACCCCAGGCGCTTCGCGGGCGCGGTCGAAGCGGTCGCGTCAACGGGTGGACAACTGATGCCGCCTGTGATGGGAGCCGCAGCCTTCATCCTGAGCGACATCACGGGCATAGCCTACGGCGCGTTCTGTCTCGCGGCCCTGCTGCCGGCGCTGATGTACTACACGACCCTGTTCAAAATGGTCGATCTGGAATCTGTGAAACACGGACTGTCCGGCCTCCCGCAACAGGACCTGCCCGACCTAAAGAAAACACTGCGCCGTAGCTTCAAACTGTTCTTCCCGCTCGCAGTGCTTCTAGTGTTTCTGCTCGTGATAAAGGCGACACCGATGAATTCGGTAATATTCGCCGGCGCCGCACTCATAGTCTGCGGCTTTCTCAGCAGGGAAGACCGCCTCAGTCCGGCGAAGACGCTGAAAGGCTTCGAGGACGCGGGACGGAACCTGCCGCAGGTGATTTCCGCCTGCGCGTGCAGCGGCATCGTAACCGGAATGTTCGCGCTTACGGGCCTTGGCCTCAAGTTCTCGAACTTCCTGATACAGGTCGGCGCCACCAACGTGCTTTTAAGCCTCGTCCTGGCCATGCTGATCTGCGTAATACTGGGGATGGGCCTTCCGGCGGTCGCCGCCTACATCATCTGTGCCACCGCGATAGCCCCGGCCCTCATAAAGGTCGGCGTCCCGGTTCTGCCGGCCCATCTCTTTCTGTTCTACTTTTCGTGCATCTCCGCGATAACGCCGCCGGTCGCCGTGGCCTCCTATGCCGCGAGCGGCATAGCGGACGAAAACGCCTTCAAAATCGGAATGACCGCCGTAAAACTGGGCATAGCGGGCTTCGTGCTGCCCTTCACCTTCGCGTTAAACCCCGACTACCTCCACGCCGGCTTCGACCCACTCACGCTGTTCACCTGGGTTTCCGCCTTCGTAGTCTGCTATTCAGCAGCTATAGCGATCCAGGGCTTCACCGAACAAAGAATATCAGCGGTCGAAAGACTCTTCTACTGCGCCGTCATCTTCACTGCGATACAGAGCAGCTTCGTAGTCTCCGCCCTGGGCTGGGTACTCTTCGCCGCCCTCTACTTCGGTATCCCCTTCCTCCGCAAACACCGAAAAACACGCGGCAATACATGAAGCTGGGCGCCTCCAAGCGGCGGGGAGCTTCATCTTGCGGATGTTTTTCGTCAGGTACTCGCGTTTTTCCCCGCGGTCTTCGCGGTTGGGTTTGACCGCGTTGGGGCCCCGGCGGTGTGGCGGGCGGCGACTGGAAAAAGTCGCGGCTGATTTACGGCGGAAAGCGCCCGAAAAAAGATCGTCGTGGAAGCGGGATCCCGCGAGGAGGCCCTGCTCGCCGCGGCCGCAGAGCCGGACATCCTCCAGCTTGACCGGTTAGACCGCGGGAAGTTAGGGCTGTCGTCGGCGAGGCGGGATCCAGGCTAAGCCGCTGTCTCATCTCCGCCGCCTCCTATTTCATCGTTTCCTCCGCCACCTGCTGCGCCAAACCCGCCGATATCAAAGTGCTGATGGAAAACGCCGGCGGGCTTTAACGGGGCGGGACGGCCTTGAATACGTAGAGGCACTTTATTAAGATTACCTGTATAGAGAGGATTTTCATGGAGAAAATTGCCAGTTTTCAGGTTGATCACCTGCGTCTTTTGCCGGGACTGTACGTTTCGCGCAAGGATAAATTCGGCGGAACGACATTTACAACGTTTGATATGCGATTTAAGCGGCCAAACAAGGAACCGGTTATGGATATGCCGGCGATACACACGATTGAGCATCTTGCCGCCACCTTTTTGCGATCCCACACAGCGTGGGCGGATCGTACCGTTTACTTCGGGCCGATGGGCTGCCGTACCGGTTTTTACATGATACTTGAGGGGGATCACGATTCCGAATCCGTCCTTCCTCTCGTTATTGAACTTCTTGATTGGATCGACAGGTTTGAAGGGCAGATACCGGGCGCGCATCCGGCGGAGTGCGGCAATTACAGCGAGCAGAACCTCGGCATGGCAAAGTGGGAAGCGGCGCGTTACGCGGCGCTTATAAAAAAAGCCGCGAAAGAAAACCTTAACTATCCCTCATAATGGCGCTGCGAATCTTAATACCTAAGGGAAGGATATACGATAACGTCGCGGACCTGTTCCGCGACGCGGGCTTCCCGATAAGGCTTTCCGACAGAACGTACCGTCCCGATTTGGGTGCGGATTGGCTTGACGCCAAGGTAATGAAGCCGCAGAATGTCGGCCAGCTCCTTGAATTGGGCAGCCATGACGCGGGTTTTACCGGCATAGACTGGATAAAAGAAACCGGCGCCGACGTGGAGCTCCTGCTGGATTTGGGCTTCGACAGAGTCAGCATCGTTGCCGCGATTCCTTCCGGCACGGCGCGGGAAACGCTTGTTTCAAAAAAGATTGTCGCGGCGACCGAATACGTTACCCTTGCGGAAAATTATCTGAAACAAAACAATTACAATTACAAAATTGTACGCACCTACGGAGCGACGGAGGTGTTTCCGCCGGACGACGCCGACATGATCGTCGACAACACGGCGTCCGGGCAGACCTTGCGGGATAACGGCCTTGTCGTCATAGACACGCTGCTGGAATCTTCGACATGGTTTGCCGCTTCGAAAGAGGCGCTGCGCAGCGCCGAAAAGCGCGAGCAGATCGAGCGGCTTGCGATGCTGTTCAGGGCCGTGCTGGACGGACGCGACAAGGTTATGCTGGAAATGAATGTCGCCGAATCGCGTTACCGGGAACTTGTCGGCGGCCTGCCCGCGATGCGCAGCCCGACGGTGGCGCCCTTGTATAACCGCGGCGGGGAAAACGGGTATGCGGTAAAGATCGCCGTTAAAAAATGCGAAGTACCGGATCTGATTCCGCGCCTAAAAAAAGCCGGCGCGTCCGATATTGTCGAGTACGCGCTGCGGAAAGTCGTACTGTGAGCGATATTTCTTCAATTTACGGCGCTATAAAAAAAGGCATAGACGGACGGCTTTCGGAATTTTCGCGGCTGTGGAAAAGCGGCGGCGACCTGGAAATATGGAAGGAACTGTGCTTTTGTACCTGCACACCGCAAAACGACGCGCACAAAGCCTGGAACGCCGTTTTATCCCTTGAAGAAAACGATTTGCTGGAAAACGGCGGGGTTTCTTCGATCGCGGAAATTTTACGCGAAAAAGGCGTACGCTTTCATAAAAACAAGGCGCGTTATATCACCGCAAACCGCAAGGTTTTTTATCCCGGCACGAAAAACAGAATACATGAATTGATAAAAGATAAGCCGTTGATTGAAGCGCGGGACGACCTTGAAAAGAAAATTTTCGGCTGGGGGTTAAAGGAAGCCTCGCACTTTTTGCGTAACACCGGCAGCGGGGACGGCATCTGTATTCTGGACAGGCATATCATGCGGCAGTTGGTTTTGTACGGTGTTATAAACGAAATTCCCGCGTCTATTAACGCCGCGGCGTACCATGAGATCGAGCAAAAGATGCTTGCCTTTGCGGAAAAAGAAGGCGTTCCCGTTGACGCGCTTGATTTAATTTTTTGGTATAAAGAAAAAAACGAATTATTTAAATGAGACTCCGCGCCGCAAGCGGCGGGGGAGCAGACCCCCACTGCAAATGAGCCTCCGCACGGCAAGCGCGAACCTAAGGTTCGGCCTTTGCGAATAAGGCCATGCGGACGGGCTGTTTTGGATAAGTGATTTTAAGCGGGCCGGGGGTTTAGAGGGGGTAGCGGAAGCCCGAAGGGTTGCAGCTAAGGGGGAGATTTTCCCCCATAAGAGACCCCGCCTGAATCATGTTGGATGAACCGGGAGCGGTTTTCTGCATTGAAAAGGAGTGCCGGCAGTCTGCAGGGATGCCCCGCCCTTGCCCGCCGGACGGCGGCGGAATCAGGACGCGGGGCCGCGGCGGAGGCTGCCGCTGCGGCGGTTTTTTTTGGCAGCCCGTGTTAAACAGGTTTTGCGCCGGATAACTTAAATTAGGAGGATTACAATGGACAGAACGGCCCAGGTTGAACGAAAAACTTTTGAGACTGAGGTTTTTATCACTCTGAATCTTGACGGGAAGGGGACGGCGAAACTCGATTATCCTATCGGTTTCCTGCGGCACATGGTGGAAGCCTTCGCGAAGCACGGTCTTTTTGACATCGAACTTAGGGCGCGGGGAGACCTTTGTGTCGACCAGCACCACCTTGTCGAGGATACCGGCATAACGCTGGGGCAGGCTTTCGCGAAGGCTTTGGCGGACAGGAAAGGGGTGCGCCGCACGGGAAGCTGCCTTTATCCGATGGACGAAACTTTGGCGCGGGTCGCCGTAGACCTTTCTGGCAGGCCGTATCTCTGGTTTGACTGCGGCATATCGGGGATTCCGCTGGTTTCCGCCGAGGCGGACGGCAGGGCGTCTCCGTTCCAGACGGACACGATAGCCGATTTTTGGCAGGGCTTTACCGGCGCGGCGGCCTGCGCCCTGCATATCGACGTTCTGCGTGGACGGAGCGACCACCACAAGATCGAGGCGATCTTCAAGGCTGCGGCCCGCGCCCTTCGCGAAGCCTCCGAACCCGACGCCCGCGCCCCGGACGCGATCCCCTCGACAAAGGGCTGCCTCCCGCCGCCCGTTTACATCGCGTAACGGACGCCGGGACGCTTGCTTAGAGGAGGAGCGTCAGGGGGCGGGCGTCATAGCCACTCTGTAATTTCTTTTTTTGATATATCCCACGTTTCACCGAAATCGGTTTCTTTTGTCCTGCAATACCTGCAAAACGGAAACGGTCTGCATAAAAAATCTATTATTTCTTTTTTGCTGTCTATTTTGTATATGTCGACATAGTCGGATTCGGAAACGCCCAGGTTTTTATCGAAGCATTTGTTAAAGAATTTTATATGCGCCGGCGTACTGCAGGCATAAATTTTCCCGCCGCGCAGCGTAACACACATTCCCCAGCTCATTATGCAGTTTTTATAGCTTTCCTCTATGTTTTGGTTTCCTGACAAATCAAGCGGCATCTTGCACATTCTATTTTTGTTTTTATTTCCTATATATTCAACGCCGACATTGTATTTTTTTGCCGCCTTTTTTATTTCGTCCTTATTCAGCTTTACAGGATACTGGCTGATCAGTATTTTTATTTTGTTTTTATGGCAGTTTACCCAGAATTCCTCAGGCTGTTTTGGCAGCAAGGTTCCGTTAGTGATTATTTGTATTGGTATGCCGGGAAAATGCCTGCGGGCTATATCGTTGAATTCGGTGATTTTGGGATGAAGAAGCGGTTCGCCGCCAAGCAGCTTAAACGCATAAAATTTATTTGTCAGGCGCGAAAGCCGCCTGCAGTCCCTTTCAAAATCTACAGGTTCTAAATATTCTTCGTCGGCAAGTGAAGAAAAATGGCTGCATCCTTTGCAATTAAGGTTGCAATGTTCGGTAATATGCACCTCAACCGGAAAAACTTTGGTGATTTTCTTGTTTGACACCAGTAAAAATTGAAGCGCGTCGCGAAATATATGCGCCGAGATGTATGTTTTAAGTAAATACGGTATTTTTTTAAACAGCCGCATCGTGATTTTAAATTTTGCTTTAATACGGTCCTCCAGCAGTCTGTGGTTATTTTAAGCGCTCTAAGCCGTACTGTCAACACGGCCGTCTGCCGTGTCCCCATGAGGAGCTATTGGCAAAGGAACGGCGAATTTCTATAATATGGACTGGTGATGGAGCCTGCGCCGCTCGGATTTTTCCCCTGAGAGCGGCGCTTCTTGCAGGAGATAAGTTGTGAAAAAAACAGCCGTATTATATTTATTTTTCGCCGTGAACATAGGGGTTTCGGCACAGGCATACACGTCTGTTTCACTGGATAACCATATTTACAGTATCCTGGAGCAGGCCGAGACACGCGGATTATGCCCGCCGCATAGCGGAGCCAGACCGTATACACGCGCTTATATTTTATCCGCCATCAAAACTATACTGAACTCTCAAAATAAAAAGGCCGCCCTCAACTCCGCTGAAAAAAATATTCTGGAAAACTATCTGCGCATTTTTGACAAACCCGACGCCGGACTAAACAAACGGGAAGGATATTTTTATGCCGAAAAGAATGTTGGAAAAAATGCTATGACGCTTTCAGCTTATGCCGGTGTTGGTGTTGACGCGGAGTTATCGGACGGCATATATCCGGCTTCAGGCGGTAATTATTGGGGAAACGACGTGTGGGTAAACGTCTTTGTAAAAGGAGATATTGGCAAAAGTTTTTCCTACGGCTTCTCGGCGTCCGGCGGAATTCTAAAATCCCCGCGTGAAAAACTCGGTACATATAACACATACTACAAAGGCTTTGTTGATAGTGACGAATATAAAAATTTAGTTATAAACGCCTACAGTCAGCCGCTGGCATATTTCCCGTATGCGTATAAAAAGAAATGGGACGGCTCGGTTTATTTTTTGGATAATCCGTATGATTTTGAAACGTGGCCTAACGGCATAGCCGGAGCGTACAGTCTGAAATCCGAAATCGGTGGAGCGTTTATCGGCGGCATAATCAGGTGGCGGATGGGGCGTTTGGAACATGAGTGGGGGAATACTTCATTTGGAAGCAGTCTTTCGTTAAACGGGCAGGCACGGCCTTTTCTTGGAATAGAAGCCGCGTTCAACCCGTTTGACTGGTTCGGATTTTCTTCGCTTACCGGCATACTGGAATACTATAACGACAAAGGAATAAAAGAGTCGGCAATGACGAATCAAAACGCTTTTTCAATTTCAATGCTGGAATTTAAATACAAAAACTATTTCTATTTTGATATTGGCGATGCGGTGGTTTGGACAAAACGTTTTGAACTTGGGTACATATCGCCAATCACAAACAATATCTTTTATCAAAATAATATCGGTGATTTTGACAATATGTCGATGTTTTTAAACATCAAGGCGCAGTATCCCGGATTGGGGAAAATATGGTTTTCACTTTTTTGGGACGAAGCTTACTGGGTAAAGAACGCGTTTGAACTGGACAGGACGATGATTGCGACGCAGGCCGGCACGACAATTTCCCTGCCCGTGCTTGCCTTTTCTTCAATAAAATTAACCTATACAAAAATAGAACCGTACTGCTACACGCATAACCGCAACTATGTACCGGGTTATACGATGCCTATGGAGACGGCCTACATGAATAACGGTGCCGGGCTAGGCTACTACCTGCCGCCCAATTCGGACGAGCTTCTGCTCCGCTTTGAAACGATGGCGGGCCGCGCTTCGAATTTCCATTTTCAGTACCAGATGATTCGCCGTGGTGCGGACTTTGGCGGCAGCGCGGTTGACGGCAGTTCCTATCTTTCCGAGCTTGATCCGGAGGGGCGGGCCGATAATGCCGTGTTAAAAAAACATTTCCTGCATGACGGCGCTTACCAGTGGCTTCATGTTATCGCGGCAGGCGCGGAACACACGCTCTCCAGGCTGCCCGTCAAAATTTACGGCGAGGCCGGCGTCGTTTTTTCATATTTTACGAACATTGACGGGCCGGCTAACGATGGCGGGTCATCACCGTATCATGTTATTGACGAAGCGCCTTACTCCAAATCAACGGCGGTTGTTCTGACGCTTGGCGTAAAGCTGTTCCCCGACCTTTAGCGGCGCGGGATATCCGCTTTAACATACTCTGGTGGATTCGGTTTTTTCTGATTTTAAAAAGTGCAGGCGTCCGGGACTACAGGGGCGCTTAACTGGCGACAGAGTTCCATCCCATTTGAATTAGCGCCTGCCTAAAACTCGCAGCTTTCGGGACGGATGTTAAAATTCTTGACGCGAAAGTTAAAGCTAACGTGTTATTCGCAAGCGGTGTCTGCTCCCCCGCCGCTCCGCGATAAACTTGACCCACAATTCAGATTTCAGGGCAGACGTATCCCCCTGGGCGGTTTCGGTTTGTGTAGGAAACGGCGGCTGTTACGGTTCTCCGGGCGGATTATGCCGCTTATCCGGGCGCAGGGGCGGCGGGTATGGGGAACAGGCGGGAAAACGCGGCCCCGGCCGCCCGTTTTCCGCTGCGGGGTCTGACCCCGCCGTGGGCCGACGGGGTTCCCGCCGCTGCGGGCCCGGCGAGACGTTTCCCGCTGCGGTGTCTGACCCCGCAGGCCGGGAAGTCCCCCGCCGCCTCTCCCGCCTCCCCGCCGTCCGGCGCTTCCCCTTCCAGTATCCGTGACCGGTACCGGTCGCCCCACAGGTGTCCCGTCCGTCCATTGTCACGGTTGTACCTAATGGCAAAGGTCTGCTTCAGCCATTTCATTATCGCGGGCAGTTCGAACCCGTCCGCGGGCGGGATGTAAAAGGCCAGCCGGTCGCCGGCAAGACTCAAGCCCCGGACCGTGAAGGCAAACCTGCGCGTGGTCTCCCGGAACACCCGGTCGAACAGCGCCGGGGCCCGCCCCCCTCGGAACAGGGGTTCCCTGTTGTTGACGCGGGTACTGATTTCGTACCACACGCCCTGTTTCAGCATTCTTAAATGTCTCATGTAAATATAT
>JAISLM010000084.1 GCA_031290855.1 Spirochaetaceae bacterium | reverse complement strand
CGGCCCGGCTTTCGCAAGCCGGGCCGGGGCGGCGTGTCCGTTAGACTCCGTCACGCCGTAAAACCCCCCGCGATGGGCGCGGGGGGTTTTGTTTGCTGTCACGGAGTCCGCGTAAGCCCCCGCCGCTCTTCCGGAAGGGCCTTTCCGCTTCGGCCCCTTCCACTTTTTCTCCGTATGTTAAAGCAAAACGCGGGCTAATCACCAATAGATTTACATGAGACATTTAAGAATGCTGAAACAGGGCGTGTGGTACGAAATCAGTACCCGCGTCAACCACAGGGAACCCCTGTTCCGAGGGGGCCGGGCGCCGGTGCTGTTCGACCGGGTGTTCCGGGAGACCGCGCACAGGTTTGCCTTCGCGGTCCGGGGCTTAAGTCTCGCCGGTGACCGGCTGGCTTTTTACATCAGGCCCGCGGACGGGTTCGAGCTGCCCGCGATAATGAAATGGCTGAAGCAGACCTTCGCCATTAGGTACAACCGGGACAGCGGACGGACTGGGCACCTGTGGGGCGACCGTTACTGGTCGCGGATTCTGGAAGGGGAGCCGCCGGACGGCGGGGAAGCGGGGGAGGCGGCGGGAGTCCCGCCAGCCCGTGGGGTCAGACCCCGAAGCGGGAAACGCCCCGACGGACGTATGGCGGCTGGGCCCTCCCCGGTCCGTGGGGTCAGACCCCGAAGCAAGGAACGGGCGTCCGGGGCCGCGTTTTTCCGCCTATACCCCCTTCCCGCCGCCCCGGAGCCCGGGTAAGCGGCATAATCCGCCCGCGGAACCGCGGCGGCCTCCATTTCCTCGCCAAACCGAACCCGCCCAGGGGGATACGTCTGCCCTGAAAGCCGAACTGCGGGCCAGGTTTGGCTCAACGCTAAGCGGTGCGCAATGAATAATTAATGGCGAGTAAAGGGGGGAGGGGTCGGGTTACAGCAGGGCGCGGATACCGGAGGCTATGCCTTCGCCGTCAAGTCCGCTGCGGACAAGAAGTTCGCTCCGGCTGCCCTGCGTAAAACATCCGTTACCCGCATTGAGGGAGAGAATTTTCGCGGGACATTTTCTACGCATGGACAAAGCCGACGCGTACTCGCCGAAACCGCCGGGCCCGGCGCCTTCTTCCACAAAAACCGCCGCCCTGTAACGTCCGATGAGCGCGGCAAGATAGTCTTCGTCGACCGGCTTCAGAAAACGCAGGTTATAGAAGTCGGCGCTGATATTGCTTTCACGTATTAGCCGTGCGGCGCTTTCGACGGAAGGATACAAACTACCGGTGAACGCGACCAGGATGTTTTTTCGGACGTTCTCCGGTTTCCGGCCATCTTCCTGGGCCGAAGGCGCGTGGTAAAACTCTACAAACACGCCCCTCCCACGTTCTATAGGCGGCAAGGCAGGCGAATCGTTCCCGGCGGACGCAGTCTGTTGATCAGGATGGATATTTTCGGGGCGGGCGGACGCTTTCGGGTAGCGGATCGCGCAGGGGCCGTCTTCGCGCAGCGCCCATTCCAGCATCAGGCGCAGTTCCCTGTCGCAGGCGGGGGCCAGCAGTGTCATGTTGGGTACGGCCCTGAGCAGGCTTATATCGAAAAGCCCCTGGTGAGTCTCACCGTCTCCCGCGACAAAACCGGCGCGGTCGACGGCGAATATTACCGGCAGCTTCTGCAAGGCGGCGTCGTGGACGATCTGGTCGATGGCGCGTTGCAGGAAGGTCGAGTAGATTGCCGCGACGGGCCGCAGGCCGCGTGCGGCGAGGGCCGCCGCGAAAGTAACCGCGTGCGCCTCCGCTATGCCCGCGTCAAAGAAGCGATCGGGAAAGGCGGCGTGAAAGGCGGAAAGGCCCGTCCCGTGTTCCATCGCCGCGGTAATGGCGACAAGGCGTCTTTCCTTCACGCCAAACTCGAGCATCGCGTCGCCAAAAGCGCGGGTGAAGCTCAGGACGGGGCTTTTCCCGTCGGCCGTTTCCGGCGCTTTGGCGGACGGCGCGACGGCATGGAACGCACTCGGGTCCTGCTCGGCGGGCTGGTAACCCTTTCCCTTCTGGGTGAGGATATGCACCACGACTGGCAGGTTAATCTTTTGAACGTCGCGCAGCACTTCCTCAAGCCTTTCGATATCGTGCCCGTTTACGGGGCCCACATACTCAAAGCCCAGGTCGACAAAGAAATTGTCAATATAAAAAGCTGCCTTGACCGCCCGCTTTAGCCGGGTAATTCCGCCAAACAGAGCCTTGCCCAGCGCCGGGATATTTTTGACGGCGCCGTCAAAGGAGCGTCTAAAATTCTGATACTTGCCTTTCATCGAGAGGTGACTAAGGTACTTGGAAAGTCCACCCACATTGGGGCTTATCGACATACGGTTATCGTTCAGGATCACGATAAGGGGCATACCCAACTGTCCTGCGTGTGACAGAGCCTCGTAAGCGGGTCCTCCGGTGAGCGCCCCGTCACCAATTACCGCTATCGCAAGAGCCTTGCCGCCGGAAAGCCTCTCGCCCACCAAAAAACCGAGCGCGGCGGAAACGGATGTCGAAGCGTGTCCCGTGCCAAACGGATCGTGAAGGCTTTCATTCCGTTTCGGGAAACCGGATATGCCGTTTTCGAGCCTGAGCGAATCAAAGGCTTCCCGCCGTCCTGTCAGTATCTTGTGAGCGTAACACTGATGTCCGACATCCCAGATTATCTTGTCTTCCGGCGAGTCAAACACACGGTGCAGGGCAATCGCAAGCTCGACAACGCCGAGATTCGACGAAAGATGGCCGCCGTTCCTGTTTACCGTCGCGCATATAAGATGGCGAATCTCGGAGGCAAGCTTTTTGAGTTCATAGGCGGTTAAATTCTTTATATCGCACGGTCCGTTGATATGTTCCAAGACCGGTTTTTTTTCATTCATACTCAATCCGCCGCCACGCAAAAGCGCACCGTAAACCGGTATTTCCGTAAGCTTTCCCGCCGCACTTACAACACGGGCCGACTCTGATTCGCCTATTTGTTCTTATGGCGGTTTTTTCTTAGCTTCTTTTTACGCTTGTGGGTCGCGATTTTTCTAAGTTTGCGTTTTCTTCCGCAGGGCACGTAAAGCTCCTCTATAATTTTTTCCAGCCTTCAAAACGCGGCTGTTATTTAATCCTAGCACATATTCCCGCAACAAGCAAGCCCGCCGGCGAATTGCGCCACGTTAATCTAAGCATAGCAGGACGTTTGCGCCATGTAAAAATCTAATCATGGAGACACACCCTCTCCAGACTGAGTCTGGAGGAAAAAACGGGGTTTACCATGGCAGAGAAAAAAAGATTGCGGCGGAGTTCGCTCCCCCGCTGCCGGAAGGCCGGAAAATACGAAAAGTCACGAATCCTGGACGGGTACCTCGCCCTTTCGGGCGGTAAAAGCCGGAAATACGCGATCTCCAGGCTTAAGCGCATCGGGAAAATACGGCTTCGCCTGCCGGACGGCAAGACCGTCAAGGTCACAATCGTTGAAACAAGCCGGAAAAAACGGGTCCGCCAGCCTTGTTATGATACCCCGGTCGCGGATATGCGTCAGCTATACCGGCGGGGATTGGTATATCGATTTTAATCCTTACAACGCTGAGATCTGTAAATACTGAGAGGTATTGATACAAACATGATACGGGGTGATGATGGTAGCGGAAACCACCAAACATGGGGGCATCATCATGAAAAAAAAGGGGAATACGGGCTTCTTCGCGGAGCGGGCGGGACTACTGCTGCTGCTTGTGTGCGCGTTTTGGTCGGGGTGTGCGAAGAAAGGGGAGCGGGAAGAGGCGGGCGCGACGGATTCTGACGGCCTCGCCGTACGTTACGCCAGGCATTTCAGCCTTGACTACCTGCCGGACGGCGTGAAGCTCGTAACGGACTACGACGGCAGGCGCTGCCTCCTCGTGCCTGAAGGCGCTAAAGTGCCGCCCATGGAAGCGGACCTTATCGTGCGGACGCCGGTGCGGAGGGGCTTCTTCATGTCGACCACGCACGTCGGGCTCCTGGAAGCGCTGGGCGACGAGGGCCTTTACGACAGCGTGGCCGCCGTCACGATACCGGCGGAGGAATGGGTGATAGGGCCGGTCACGGACGGGCTGCGGAGCGGCAGGATACAGTACATCGCGCAGAACAACTGGGGTTCGCTGGACATCGAGGCGGTGATACGGCTGCGGCCCGACATCATATTTGCGGGCACCGTGAACCCCGGCGCGGGCGACATTTTCGCGCGCTTTGACGAGGCGGGCCTTAACTATGCGGTGCTTGGCGAGTGGCTGGAGGATTCAAACTACGCTTCGCTTGAGTGGATCAAATTCATAGCCGCCTTTTACAACAGGGACGACAAGGCGGACGCCGTTTTCAGGAGGCAGACGGCGCGGCTCGACGGGCTTGTCAAGCTTGCGGCGGATATTCCAGAGGACGAGATGCCGCTCGTCGCCTGCGGCAGCGTTTACGGCGGCGTGGTTTACGCGCAGGGCGGCGATTCGGTCACGGCCCGCGAGTACCGGAAGGCGGGCGGTCGCTATTTTCTGGAGGAAGGCACGGGCGGCGGCACCTTGCGTATCACGCCGGAGGAGTTTTTCGACAAGGCCAGGGACGCGGACATCCTGATCTACAATTCGATGATCCGCTACACCCCGGACAAGGCCGCGCTGCTGGCGGAGAGCCCGCTTTTCTCCCTGTTCAAAGCCTTCAAGAGCGACCGTGTTTACGTGCTGTCGCCCGGCTACTACATGAACAGCGCGAAAATTGACGTAAAGTTTGAGGACACGCTCTCGGTATTCCGCTCCGCCCTGCCGGGTCGGGACGCTCACGGGAAGCTAACATTTTACGAAAAGCTGCCGGACTAGCGCCTTTCCCCAAAAAAGCGCGGGGATGAGCCTCCGTGCGGCAAGCGCGCACCTAAGGTTCGGCGGGGTATTAAAACCAGACTTTGCGAATAAGACCGGGTCTGGGGCGCGGGTCCCGAAGGAGTGAACGCTGTCCGCATTCCCCGAACGCGATCCGCATAGACGTATATGCCGGCCCCGTCCCTCCCCTCAACGTTGCCGGTAACGTGAATCTCGCAGAGGGCAAAAGAGCATCGTAGATCAACGAAAACTTTAAGGGGCCCCGGTTTCACGGCCTCCTACTGTAAATCATTGCCAGACAAGAATTTAAAGAACCGAGTAATGGGGGTAGCCGGCGAGCTGTCCGGGGGCAAACCGCGTAAGCGGTTTGCCGGTATGCGGGCGTGCCGTTGGCGCCAGCCGCAAGCGGAAGAATAAGGCGGGGTTTTAGGGATAAGGCAGTTCCAAAGGCAAGGTGCGCCTTTGGACGGCAGGAGGGAACTGCACGGCAGCCAACACCTCCATCGGCCTCTGTGAGAGGGGTGTCCCCTAGACTTAGTGCGGAGGCATGGGCTTTTTCTTTCAGATAACGAGGAATTAAAGCAAAACGCAACGCCGCGCACATATATAACTGGAGGGTTTATGGAAAACAATGATTTTGGCGACCCTATTCAGGTCGCGGTAAAAAAGCTGTTCGGACTGGATTATCTTTTTCCGTACCAGCGGCTTGTCGTATGCAACATAATCGAGGCGGCGGAGGCATCCGGCGTAAAGCTTCGCTGGGAACTAGTGTACGGCGAGGCGGAAACTTCCGGCGAAGAAGCGGTGGCGAAGGGTTTGAATGAGGAGGACGGCGCGGGCGCTTTAGACGGCGACAGGGCGGCGCTGGGGCGGCAAATCGTTATACTACCCACCGGTGCGGGTAAATCCCTCTGCTTTCAACTGCCCGCGATGCTGATGGACGGCCCCACACTAGTAATATATCCTATTCTTTCTCTGATGGCGGATCAGGAACGCCGCCTGATGGAAAAGAATTTCGCGCCGGTGATACTGCGCGGCGGTCAAAGCGCGGGGGAACGTGCCGCAATCATGGAAAAACTGGCAAATGGCGAAAGTCGCTTCATTATTGCCAACCCTGAGGTGCTTTTGACAGAAAACCTGCTTAAAAGGCTGCCGGAAATGGGCATAGTCCACATCGTAATCGACGAGGCGCACTGTGTAAGCGAGTGGGGTGAAAGTTTTAGGCCGGCCTACCTTGAAATCAGCCGGATAATTGAGGCCGCCAACGCGCCGCTAGTTACAGCGTTTACCGCCACCGCTTCAGCGCCGGTGCTGGAAAAGATAGGCCGCTACGTTTTTGGCGGGGTCGGCGCACATCATATTGTAGGCAACCCCGACCGTCCAAACATCGCGTATGCGGCTCAGGGCGCGATACTACGCGATCTTGCCGTCCGCGACCTGCTTGCCGCCTCCTCCCGCCCCGCGATCGTGTTCTGCTCTTCCCGGCACGGTACGGAAAATCTTGCCCGCTACCTGCGTAACAGTCTGCGGAGCAGCGAGATTCGTTTTTACCACGCAGGACTCGAACGCGCCGAAAAAACCGAGGTTGAAAGATGGTTCTTTTCGAGCGCCGAAGGGACGCTAGTCGCCACCTGCGCCTACGGGATGGGCGTGGACAAACCGAACATACGTACCGTTATACACCGCGACTGCCCGCCCTCCGTGGAAGCCTACCTGCAAGAGTCGGGCCGTGCCGGGCGGGACGGCGCTTTTTCACGAGCATTCCTGTTGTGGGGGCCTGACGATGAGGCCGCTTTGGGCCGGACAAAAACCGACGCGGACAGAAAACGTCTTGCCGGCCTGTTTGAGTATGCCCGCGACACGGCCTGTTGCAGGCGGGAGAAGCTTTTGAGGCTGCTTAACTACGAAGGCGGCGGAGAAAAGCCTGAAACCGAATGTTGCGATGTATGCGCCGGAAGGTCCCGGTCAACCTTGCGCGAGGAAGAGCCGCTTGCCGCTTTCTTTCGCAGGAACAGGCGCTGCTATACGCTTGAGGAAGCGTCGGTCATATTGGCATCCCACGGTCCCGGTGCCGCCGCGTCCGTTCTCTGGACACAGGCCGAGGCGAACCGTGCCGTAAGCTCACTCATAAAGATGGGGCGTCTCAGGCGGATCGGGTTTTTCCCTTGGAAAAACAAGATTTGTTAATGAGCCTCAGCGCGGCAAGCGCGAACCGAAGGTTCGGCGGGGTATTAAACCAGACTTTGCGAATAAACCTCCCGGCACTTAAGGGCAGGGCATCTTGTAGGCATTGAATCAGCTAAGAGGTTCTATCGGATGCGAAAATTTATCACCTGTGGGGACTACTGCCATTTTTTGTTGGTATTACCAATTATAACCGCCCTGAAGGGCGGGGGAGCAGACCCCGCTGCGAATAAAAACCCGACGCCCTGCGGGGGGGGGGGGGGTAACCCCCGGCGGGGGCGCTGCGGGGGTGGAGCCCCCGCAGTGGGGGTAGCCCGCAACGGCGGCAGCGCAGCTGCCAGAGTGCGGGCGTAGGGGGAGACTTCCCCCTCCATAAACCAATTCATAGAATCAAGCTGAACCTGGCAAAATTTCCGGATAACCCCTAAGCTACCCGTGTATTTTAAACCCGCTGGCGTGCGTGAACAAATTGCTTGCGTTTGGGTGGATACAGTGGTATTATTCTCATTAAATAGGCTAAAAAGAGCTAAAACTTACAGGAGGAATATATGGCAGTAAAAGAAATCCAGACCACCTGTGCCTACTGCGGCGCAGGGTGTCAACTGTTGTTCACGGTAGACCAGGAAGCGAACAAGATTCTTGACGTGCGGCCCACATTGGGCAGGACAAACGACGGCAAGGCGTGTTTGAAGGGCTGGTACGGCTGGGATTATTTGAATGATCCGCAGATTATCAGCAAGCGGCTGCGGAAGCCGATGATTCGCAAGGGCGGTAAAGGCGGTGCGCTGGAAGAGGTC
Source organism: Spirochaetaceae bacterium (assembly GCA_031290855.1). Classification (GTDB taxonomy): domain Bacteria; phylum Spirochaetota; class Spirochaetia; order Treponematales; family Breznakiellaceae; genus JAIRMY01. Next base: position 18,136 of record JAISLM010000084.1, on the reverse strand, counting down.
GAATGGGACGAGGCGATCGCGTATACGGCCCGCCGTCTCACGGAAATCAAGAAAAAATACGGGCCCAACGCGATCATGGGAACGGGATCGGCCAGGGGGCCCGGAAACGAGGCCAACTATATAATGCAGAAGTTCATGCGCGCGGCGATCGGCACTAACAATGTCGATCACTGCGCACGTATATGACACGCTCCTTCTGTAGCGGGTCTACAGTATTCATTTGGTTCAGGCGCGATGACGATGGGCGTTCCCGAAATAGAGGACGCCGCCCTTCTGCTGGTATTCGGCTATAACGGCGCCGATTCCCACCCGATTGTCGCCCGGCGTATCGTGCGCGCGAAAGAAAAGGGCGCCAAGATAATTTGTGTTGATCCCCGGATCATCGAGACCGCCCGCATCGCGGATGTTCATCTGCAACTAAAAGGCGGTACCAACCTCCTGTTGGTCAACGCGCTGGCAAACGTCATTCTGGAAGAGGGGCTGTGCAACTACGACTTCATCGAAAAACACTCCAACGATTTTGACCAGTTCAAGGAAGTAATAAAAAAATACACTCCCGAAAGCGTGTCCGCGCAGACGGGGATCGCTGCGGAAGAGATCAGGCGCGCGGCGCGGATGTACGCCACTAGCGGCCGCTCGATGATCCTTTACGGCATGGGCGTCTGCCAGTTCGGACAGGCGGTGGACGTCGTGAAGGGGCTTGCGAACCTGACAATCATGACCGGCAACCTTGGCCGGCCCTCGACGGGTATAGGCCCGGTGCGCGGGCAGAACAACGTGCAGGGGGCCTGCGACATGGGGGCCCTGCCAAACGTCTACCCGGGTTACCAGAGCGTTACCGTGCCGGAAATACGGGCAAAGTTCGAGAAAGCCTGGGGCGTGAAACTTTCAGACCAGCCCGGCATCACGCTGACGATGGTGCCGCACCAGGTGTTGCACGAGAAGGAGCCGGCAAAGCAGATTCACGCCTACTACGTGATGGGCGAGGATCCTGCCCAGTCCGATCCGGATTTGGCGGAGGTGCGGGAGTCGCTGGAGAAATGCGAGTTTGTCGTGCTTCAGGACATCTATATGAACAAGACCGGCCAGTACGCAGACGTGATTCTACCGGCTACTGGCTGGTGCGAGCATGAGGGCGTCTACACCTGTTGCGACAGGGGATTTCAGAGGATACGCAAGATCATCGAGCCGGAAGGGGATGTCAAGACCGACTGGGAAATCATCAGCCTCCTTTCCAACGCGATGGGATACCCGATGAAGTACAAGAACACGCAGGAAATCTGGAACGAATTGATCGCTCTTTGTCCCGGTTTTGCCGGCGCTACTTACGAGAAGATCGAAAAACACGGCTGTATCCAGTGGCCGTGCCGCGACAAGGGGGAACAGGATACCGGAACGGTCTATCTGCACAAAGAAGGCAAATTCGCCAACCCGGACGGCAAGGCTAAATTCTTCGCCACCGACTGGCGGCCGCCCAGTGAGCTGGAAAACAAAGACTATCCACTCGCCCTGTGTACCGTCCGCGAAGTCGGCCACTATTCTGTGCGCACTATGACCGGCAACTGCCGGACATTGCGCAACCTTGAGGACGAGCCGGGCTGGGTGCAGATTTCCCCTGCGGACGCGAACGCGCTTGACGTGAAGCACGGCGAGCTAGTCAGGATAAGCTCGAAACGCGGCTCGGTTATCACCCGTGCCAACGTTACCGAGCGCGTCAGGAAAGGTGCGGTGTACATGACCTACCAGTGGTGGATCGGCGCCTGCAACGAGCTTACCAACGCCGTACTAGACCCGACCAGCAAGACGCCGGAATACAAGTATTGCGCCTGCAAAGTCGAAAAGATTAACGACCAGAAAGAGGCGTGGGAAACGGTGAACAAGTCTTTAACGGACATAAGAACCAAGATGCGCGTTGATGTAAAAAGAAAGGGCGTGTCCGTTTAAACATTTTTGCAAAAGCCGCTTTGTTGCGCGTAGCGGCTTCCCTGATGTTGTATAGACTTCAGGTACGGGACGATTGCCCCGGCACAGACCGTGCCGGGGCTTTTTTTAGTACGCCCGGCATGGGGACTTTACTCCGTTGGGTAGACGCTATTAAGCCCTAACCCCGCCCATTCAGGTAGTCTATTCCGGCTTTGGCGGGCAGCTTTCTGTCCTCTGCCCACAGCCTCGTACCGGTAGTACAGGATGTTTCTGCCCTGCCAGGCGAAACTGCCGCGCTTCGCCCCGGACTCCCCGTCCCCCGGAGGACTATAGTCTATCTGCCTCTTGTCCCGCCTGACCGGTATGATATAGCGCAGCCTTTCGCGTTCACCTCCGGATGTTCCGGCGCGCTCATCACGCGGGCCGAATCCGCCAGGAGGAAGGATTCCCCTGCCGCCGGTACGGGCGGCAATCCTTTCAGCCAGAGCACCGCCTCCTGCCGGTTTTCCCCCACTGATTTCAGCGCGGCGACGATCGTCTTGCCGGTAAGGGCCGCGCCGGCATTCCAGACGCCGGAACCGCAATGACGGGCGTGGCAGAAGGGAGCCCGTTTTATCGGCGGCAGGCAGGCCCGTCCGGTCATGGCGAACGGGAGGGGGCGCCGGCCGGGGGCTTCCCTGGCAGCCTGCTACACTTGTGGATTTTTCGCGCTTGACGCCGCAAAAAATCTCCGGTTATCGGGCTGCTGCGGACCTTTGGTCCGATGGAGTTTGGGGGGTAAAAAATCGCCTGACCGGCGGTTTTTGTGGGTTTACGCGCAAAGCGCGGCAAACTCCCGGGGCGCGCTCAAGGGAGATGGTTTCATCAGCCGATCGAACCTCGTAGATAATGCATCGCTTACAAGATACCCCGCCTTATCCCTTCCTTTTGGGGTTAAGAAGGCGGTAGAACGTCAAGCAAAACAGCTTGACGCTGTTTTGTGGCGGGGAGGTTCATCAAAACCAGCCGGGTTTTGGGAAAAGCTCGATATTATAAAATAGCCCAACTGCACATAAGGCACTGTAAACCTGGTATAAAGAAAGCCTGTAACTATTCAGCCGCCTGCGGGGAATAGCGAAAATCGGCGGTTGGAGAGGATGGTTCTTGCGATAATTTTATGGTATTATCCCCAGGGATGGGTTTAGCGGAAGACCGCGTAGCGGGCCGCGGCGAGCCCCTGCAAATTGCCTGTATGTTTATGTTAAGATCTACGGATGGCCAAGGAGTGTTGTTATGTCGGTTCATATTGATGCGAAAGCGGAGGATGTCGCGGAGTTGGTGCTGCTGACGGGAGATCCGCTGCGGGCGCAGTTCATTGCGGAAAACTTTCTTTCGGACGCGCTACGCTACAATTCGGTGCGGAATATGTACGGCTATACCGGCCTTTACAAGGGCAGGCGCGTGTCCGTGCAGGGGACGGGCATGGGAACGCCGTCGATTTCTATATACGCCAACGAACTGTTCCGCGATTTCGGCGTGAAGCGGGCTATCCGGACAGGGACGGCGGGCTCTATTCAGCCTAATATCTGTGTTCGCGATCTGGTGTTCGCGATGACGGCAAGCAGCGACTCGGGAACTAACGGGATGCGTTTCGGCGGGCGGCACTACGCGCCCGCCGCATCCTTCAGGCTGCTGGATACGGCCTACCGGATCGCCTGCTCCCTGGGCTTGAGTCCTTTTGTGGGACCCGTGGTAACAACCGATCGGTTCTACAGGGACGACCCGGACGAATGGAAGCTGTGGGCGAAATACGGCTGCCTAGCCATAGAGATGGAATGCGCCGAACTGTACACGCTTGCCGCCAAGTACGGCCGCGAGGCCCTGACTATCCTTACGATCTCCGACAGCCTTGTAAGCCATGAAGAAACCAACGCCTACGAGCGGCAGGTGTCTTTTACACACATGATGGAGGTCGCACTCGAAACGGTGATCTCGGAATGAGCCTCCGCGCGGCAAGCGCGAACCGAAGGTCCGACGGGGGTATTAAAACGGACTTTGCGAATAGTGGAAACGGGGCGGCGCGGCGCCGTCCCGCTATAAAAAAGGAAAAACCATGAATAAGGCTTTTATGAACACGTACCATGAGCTGCCGGTGACCTTTACCAGGGGCGAGGGGAGCTATCTTTTCGACACGGAGGGGAGGCGCTACCTCGACTTCACTTCCGGGATAGCGGTGAACTGTCTGGGACACGGCCATCCCGCATTCCGGCGGGCCATCGCGGCGCAGTCGGCGAAACTCCTCCACGTTTCCAACTACTACCGCTGCGACACGACGGAGACTTTCGCCGAAAAACTTGTAGCGGCGTCGGGGATGAAGAACGTCTTCCTCTGTAATTCCGGCGCGGAGGCCAACGAGGGGGCCTGCAAGATCGCCCGTAAGTATTCTCTGAAAAGATACGGTAAGGGGCGGCACACCATCGTCACGCTGAAGGGAGGTTTTCACGGAAGGACGATCACGACGCTGGCCGCGACGGGACAGGAGCACTTCCACAAGAACTTCGGGCCCTTCACCGAGGGTTTCCGCTTTGTAGCGCCGGGCGATACGGAGGCTCTGGAGTCGGCGCTTGACGATTCGGTCTGCGGAGTACTGTTCGAGGCGGTCCAGGGCGAAAGCGGCGTCCGGCCGCTTGGCGCGGACTTCGCCGGTAAGGCGGCGGAAATCTGTGCCAAAAAAGACATACTACTGATGTTTGACGAGATACAGTGCGGATTGGGGCGTACGGGCGCCTTCTTCGCCTTCGAGTCCTACGGCGTCAGGGCCGACGTGGCGACCCTTGCCAAAGGGCTGGCGGGCGGTATCCCCGTCGGCGCGGTTCTGGCGGGCGAGAAAGCCTCCGGGGTGTTCGAACCGGGCGATCACGGCAGCACCTTTGGCGGAAATCCCCTTGCCGCCGCCTGCGGGATAGCCGTCCTTGACACGGTGAACGATCCCGCCTTCCTCCTGGAAATAGCGGAGAAGGGCGCTTACTTCGCGGGGCGCCTTGAGAGTCTCCGCATCCCCTGTGTCACGGAGATACGGGGCCGGGGGCTGATGATAGCCGCCGACCTATCCTCTCAGGCTAGGCCCATGCTCGAAAAGCTCCTTACGCGGGGGCTGCTAGTGCTGTCCGCCGGGGAGAAGACACTCCGCTTTCTTCCCCCCTACACGATTAGCCGTGAAGAGATAGATGCGGGGCTGGAAATTCTGGCCGCCGCGCTCAGGGGCGGCGCGTGAACGGCGCTTTTCCTCCGACCCGCCGGATACGGATTGGCGGCGCGGGCGGCGTAAAAGAGCTTTTTATAGGCGCGAACGCGCCGGTTTCGATACAGACGATGTGGAAGGAGCCACTGACGCGCGCCTCTCTGGAAGGTGGGGGCGGGCGCGAAACCCTCCGCCGTATCGAGGCCCTTTCCGCGCTCGGCTGCGGCCTCCTCCGCTTCGCCGTTCCCGACATGGAAAGCGCAGAGACATTGGGGCGGCTGACCTCCCTATGCCCCATGCCGCTCGTCGCGGACATCCACTTCGACTATCGCCTGGCTCTAGCTGTCCTCGAATTCCCTGTCGCGAAGATCAGGATAAACCCCGGCAACATAGGCGGAAAGGACAGGGCGCGTCTCGTGCTGTCCAAGGCGCGTGACGCCGGAGTGCCTGTCCGTATCGGCGTGAACGGCGGCAGCCTGCCCCGCGACCTGCGGGACGAGCTTTCTTCGGGCCGGATTTCCCGCACGGACGCGCTTGTCCGGGCAGCCGAGCGCGAGCTTGAGCTGGCGGACGAGGCCGGTTTTGAAGACCTGGTCGTCTCCATGAAGACCTCGTCTGTCAGGGGGACGATAGCGGCGGCCCGTGCCTTCTCGGCGCGAAGGCGCGAGCCGCTCCATGTCGGCGTTACGGAGGCCGGTCCCCTGGTGGCTGGAGTAGCACGGAACACGGCGGCGCTTTACACGCTGCTGGGCGAGGGGCTGGGCGACACGGTGCGCGTATCCCTGTCAAGCTCCATGGAGAACGAGGTTATCGCGGCCCGCGAGATACTGGCCGCAGCCCGCGAAAGCCGCCTTGAAGCGGGCCTTCCCGCCGCCCGCCTCTCCGCCGCCGGCGGGGTCAGCATCATCTCATGTCCGCGTTGCGGGCGCTGCGCGTTCGACACGCACGCTTTCACGGAAAGATGGCAGGAGAAGCTTTATGCCCTGCGCCAAAATCTTACCGTCGCCGTGATGGGCTGTCCCGTAAACGGCCCGGAGGAGGCCCGTTCCGCCGACATCGGTATCACGGGCGCGGGCGGCAAAGTCCTGATATTCAGGCACGGCGCTATCTCCCGCCGCCTGGACGTCCCGCCCGATCCCGCCGCCGCCGCCGAAATCACCGATCGCGCTTTCCAGCAGGAACTGTCCGGCGGTCAGCCGATCTCGCCCGCCGCGTTCAACGTGAAATAGTCGCCCCCGCCGCGGGTTTAACGCATTGCGTCCGGTTTGAAAGGGTTATTCACTAATCGGGAGGGCGGCTTTCAGTAATTGTGTTCAACATATCTTTGACATCCGCCTACGGAATCGTCTATACTAAGGCATGGAAAAAACAGAAGCAGGTTTTTCTGCCATCTCACGGTTGTTTGTTGAATGGCATGAGCGTTATTCTACGGGTATTCCAAAGATAGACGAGCAGCATAAAGAACTGCTCCGGCTTACAAACGAGTTGTATGAGTCATGTCTGAACGATGACGATGACGAGGCAAGATCGCGTTTTAAAAGTACAATCGGCGCGCTGGTCAATTATGTGTCCGAACATTTTGGTGCTGAGGAGCGGCTGCTTCAACGGATACGTTACCCAGGCTACGCCGGACATAAACGGGAGCACGACAGCTTTGTAAAAAAGATTCTGGAACAGGTAAAGGATTTCAGCGAGGGTAAAAGTTTCGTCGCAAACAACTTTGTCCGCTACCTGAAGGACTGGATCCTGGGGCACATAGCCATGTCCGATAAACAATATTCCGAATACATCTTCAGGCTAAAAAAAGAAGGCAAGTTGTAGGGGGCCCGTCATTGGAGTATGTCATCCAAGACAGACGCGAAACGTATGAAAAGGAGCACGGGTCCGGTATTCCGTCTCCGGGAGGAAAAATTGAAACTCCGCGAATACTTTTTGGGCCGACAGGATTCGAACCTGTGCGTGCCGGAGCCAAAACCCGGTGGCTTACCACTTGCCTACGGCCCAAGGAACAAGCCCGTGCAGTAAACCCCGCGTCTTTTGAGAGGTTTTTTACACAAGACAATTAACAACAATGAAGTTTACCACACAAGACCCACCGAATGTAAGACCCGCGTTAAATGAACATCCCCGCGGCAAGCGCGAACCTAAGGTTCTGCGGGGCATCTTGCAAACGATGAATAATCGAAGAGCTTTGATCGGATACGGAAATTTATCTGTGGTGTTTTGCATGGCAAACCTTGTTTGCCCGCAAACCCGTATACTACCAGTTTTTTGCGGTTGCCGCCCGCTCTAAGCGCCAGAAAACAGCGTCAACAGTCCGTATGAGGTTTGTGCCTGACGTTTTACCTCCTTCCTAACCTGATAAGGAGGGATAAGGCGGGGGAGCAGACACCATTGCGAATAAAGGCTATATACGAGAAGTACTGCTACCGCACACCCCTTCCATGCGGCAAACGGTCTGCCATAAGTGGCAGGTATGAATCGAAGACTCATACCCATTCCACAATTAACTTCTAGTCAGCATCGTTCGTTTGAAAATTACCGGAGTTATATTTTTCCAGGATTTGATTCTGCATCTCCGTTCTAAATTCAACATTTATCGGATGTGCGACATCTTTGTAATCGCCGGTTTTATTTTTTCTGCTCGGCATCGCGATAAAAAGACCGTCCTTACCCTCAATGATTTTCACATTGTGAACCACAAAGCAATCATCAAAAGTGATGGTAACATAGGCCTTTAATTTGCCCTCGCCGCTTGCCTTCCTAATTCTAATATCAGTTATCTGCATAGCGTACTCCTTCCATTGCAAAAGCTTCTCACATAGTCATTAGTACCAAAAAAATACAATTAAGACAATAACCCATAGTTATACGCTGAAAAGCAGCACGCCGGCTCGCACTAATACGGGGCCCTTTAGACAATTAAAACGGCCCACATTTCACACTTGCCGTTAATTACCTAACAAATACCGCTTCATTTTGGCAAGGGCGGTATTTTGATTGTACGCCCCGCTATTATGCGGTTAGGGTTGCGAATACCGTTATGGTTGGCAAGGTATTTGTAACGCCACGGCGTCCGGTAGAACGCCTGTGACACGTCCCAAAGCGTGTCGCCCCACCGCAATTTGTACGAGACGCCTCCTGCCGGTATCACCGGCGGTACCTTGTAAGAAGAAACCGGGGCGGGGTTCCGCTTGCGCGGCATCCGCACATCGGCTTTAACAGGAATATCAGGCGCTTTGATAAGGGGAGCTTCCTGCTCGCCGGCGGCCACTTGCGGCGGCGGGGGCGGAGCAGGCGGCGTTTCCAACACGGCTTCCGCCGCCGGATTTTCCGGGGGTGCGCCGCCGCCCTCCCCCTCAAAAAGCGATCTAAACACAAAAAACCACAGACCGCACACGGCAAGCGCGAGCAGAACGACGGCGGAAATAATAATTACAATGGGTTTTATTTTTGAAGCCTTTATATTGGCGGCATACTTATCGTAGGCTTCGTCCTTGGGGATCACGTATTCGTGAGCAAAGTCAATATCATCAAGATTATCCAGATATTCCTGCTGCGATAAAGAAACGGTCAAAACATGATTGTTTTGATCTTCGGGATGATCGAGATCGTAAGCGCTGGCCGAAAATTCCCCGTCGGCATCCAAAGAAATAACCAGCTCTATCGATGGCCCGCCTTTTTTCTTTTTCTGTATGTTTTCGATCAGCAGAGTCCCGATATAGAAAGCATCCTGCATAGACACCGAAGAAGCTCTGTAGAAGTCAATTTGCACGCTTGTTTGGGCGTCATGCGCGGTTGTAAGAACGAGCCGCTTCCTTGCGACCGTATTTTCAGCCAGAACAGGAAAAAACGCGCCGTCCGCCACCTTAATGCCTATCATAGATGACATTTAAAAGCTCCTTGAACAGTCGTGATTATATCATTGCTATACCAATACTTACATAACACTAAGCTAAGTCTAGCATTCCGCGCCGGTCTGCGTCAATATGGCGCGTTGTCCCATCAGCAGTTTATATTAGGTCGAATTTCGGGTTTGTATTGGGCGCATCTGGCGCAAGCGCCAGACCGGGCTGTCCACTCCAATCCCCCACAAACCGCGAAGCGGTTAAACCTGCCGCACCATGAAACGATTACACCATTCCCTGTATCCCAAGAATGAAGCTCCCCGCCACAAAACAGCGTCAAGCTGTTTTGCCTGACGTTCTACCGCCTTCTTAACCCCAAAAGGAAGGATAAGGCGGGGGAGCAGCCCACTGCGAATAACCGCGCAGCGCTTATTCCGCTTCTATCCCTTGCGCGTTTTGGCCGGCCAACACCCAGCTTACAAAACTCGAAGTTCGGCCCATTAGGAATTTTTCGTGTAATTTTGTCTGCCTGCGTTATTGGCAAAGTCTGGTTTAATACTCTGTCGAACCTTCGATTCGCGCTTGCCGCGCGGAGGCTCATCCTGTTCGTCCGGGGGATTAGCCCGATGGGTGATACTTTGAATTGCTGGTGAGGCAGCGCGTTTTCTTGCTTTTTTGACGGAGGACGGTTACAATGGACTCCTGCGCCAGGCAGTTCTGGAGGTGGAGGAGATATATGAATATACAGAGGCCAAACAGTGATGATGCTACCCGTTCCGTGAACAGATCGCGGAGCGTGGTTCCGGGAAGCGGCTTGTGTTCCCGGTGTGTTGACGGTTGTCAGGGGAATTGCGAGGTTTTCCGCGCCGCCTTCAGGGGGCGTGAGCTGATCTACCCGGGACCCTTCGGCAATATAACGGCCGGTGGGGACAAGGATTACCCGGTGGACTATTCCCATCTAAATATCCAGGGATACGCGCAAGGAGCCTGCGGGTTGCCCGACGGCCTGAGCGCGGGGCCCGATACGGCGCGTTTCCCGCTGGTCGATACGGAGACGGAGTACGGCTGGGAGCGGAAGGTGAAAATGAAGGTTCCCGTGTTTACCGGGGCGCTGGGTTCCACGGAGATTGCCCGCAGGAACTGGGAACATTTTGCCGCGGGCGCGGCGATAGCCGGCGTTACGATCGTCTGCGGGGAGAATGTCTGCGGCATCGATCCCGGTCTGGAACTGGGCGCGGACGGAAAGGTTAAAAAAGCGCCCGACATGGACCGCCGCATCGAAGCGTACAGGCGTTACCATTCCGGCTACGGGGAGATCCTCATCCAGATGAACGTGGAAGACACGAAACTGGGTGTGGCGGAGTACATCATCGGGAAGCACGGGATAGAAACGATAGAGCTCAAGTGGGGGCAGGGTGCCAAGTGTATAGGCGGCGAGATAAAGGTTGCCGATCTGGCGCGGGCGCGGGAACTGCAAAGGCGGGGGTATATCGTTACGCCGGACCCGTCCGACCCTGTCGTGGAGGCGTCCTGGCGGGCCGGGGCGGTCAAGGAATTCGAGCGGCACAGCCGTCTGGGTTTCGTCTCCGAAGACGGATTCTTAAAGGAGGTTGAGCGCCTCCGCGCGCTGGGTTACAGGCGCGTCACCCTGAAAACGGGCGCTTACAGCCTGAAAGAACTGGCCCAGGCTATCAAATACTGTTCCAAGGCGAAAATCGATCTGCTGACGATAGACGGCGCTTCCGGCGGCACGGGGATGAGTCCCTGGCGAATGATGGAAGAGTGGGGCATCCCCTCCCTGTACCTGCACAGCGCCGCCTACGAATTCGCCGCGATCCTCGCCGCTAGAGGCGAGCGGGTTCCCGATCTGGCTTTCGCCGGCGGCTTCAGCACGGAGGATCACATATTCAAGGCGCTCGCCCTGGGTTCCCCCTTCGTCAAAGCGGTCTGCATGGGCAGGGCGCTGATGATCCCCGGCATGGTCGGCAAAAACATCGGCCTCTGGATCAAGGAGGGGAAGCTCCCCAAAAGCGTCAGCGAGTTCGGCTCCACGCCGGAAGAAATCTTCGTCAACTACGAGCGCGTCAAGGACATCGTAGGGGCCGGGGAGATCAACAGCCTGCCCCTCGGCGCGATAGGGATATACAGCTACGCGGACAAACTTCGGGTCGGGCTGCAACAACTGATGGCCGGCGCACGGCGCTTTCGCGTCTCCGCCCTGGGCCGACAGGATCTGATGTCCCTGACCGAAGAGTGTGTCCGGGTGACGGGCATCCCCTACGTCATGGATTGCTGCCGTGACGAGGCGCTGGCGATCCTGAAAAGTTAGGGTATCCCCTCTTCCCGATCCTCTGGCGGTGCGGCCTTCCAAATTCCACGGTTCAGCGATTATAATACTTTCAATGAATATGGAAGCCTTTATCTTGGGCTCCGGAGGCATGATGCCGCTGCCGCACCGCCACCTTACATCTGTTTTGCTGAGGCGGGAAGGAGACCTGTTTTTGTTTGATTGCGGAGAGGGGACACAGATCTCGCTACGCCGCCTGAATCTTCGCTGGAAAAAGATTTCCGCGATCTTTATAAGCCACACGCACGCCGATCATGTTACCGGTCTGCCCGGACTCCTGATGTTGTCCTCGCAGGTTGAGCGGGACGATCCGATGTACATCATCGGCCCGCCGCGTATATCCGAGTACATCCAGGCAAGTATGGACGTGCTCGATATGTACATAAACTACGAGATCATCGTGCGGGAGATCACGGAGGCGGGCGTCGTGTTCGAGGGACCGGATTTCCGCGTCCTCGCATTCCCTTTGTCGCACACGAAACCCTGCTATGGGTATACGTTTGAAGAGAATATGCGTCACGGGGAGTTTTATCCCGAAAAGGCCATCTCCCTAGACGTCCCAAAGGGGCCGCTCTGGTCAAAACTACAGAACGGCGAGACTGTTCTGTCAAGTTCCGGCGAGACCGTACGCCCCGAAGATGTGATGGGGCCGCCGCGCAAGGGCCGCAAGTTCGCGTTCGTCACCGATTCGCGTTACTCCGGCTGCATAGCGGGAAACGTCAAGGAGGCCGACTTCTTTGTATGCGAAGGGATGTTTGAGCAGGCGCTGTCTGAGGACGCCTGTGAGAAGGGGCACATGACGGCGGAACAGGCGGCGTGCATTGCGCGGGACGCCCGCGTAAAAAAGCTGGCGCTGATCCATTACAGCCCCCGCTACAACGACCACGATCTTAGCGTCCTTTTGAAGGAAGCCAGTGCCGTATTCCCGTACACCACGCTGAGCCGTGACCGTGCCGTCCACCGCATAGAGTATGAAGACTGACCCAGGGCCAACGGGCGGGCGGCGGGATGTCCCCGCCATAGCTTCCATACCGTACCACCATACAAATCCGCATTCCACACATAAATCCCAGCCGTACTGATTGGGTATATGATACCTTGAATTACGCGAATTTTTGCGAATTTAAACAGAGCTTGTTTCAATAATTCGCGTTAATTCGTTTAATTTGCGGACCTTTTGATCCGAAAGTAAACGCGCATGGGTTTAACACCCCGCCAAACCTTCGGTTCGCGCTTGCCGCGCGTGGGCTCATTTTCCGTGTGCCAGGTTTAAAACCGCCGCCTTCAGGCGGTGCTTGTTTAGCGCCCGATTCTGATGTTGTATTTCCCGCAAAAGGCCGATCAGACACTAACGCCGCTTAAGAAGGGGCAGGGCATTTCTATTGCGGCTTGTGATATATAAAGCAACGGCGGCTTGCGAGGGGGGCGGGGCCGGGGTATAATCGGACAATCGGTTATGACAATTTCCAGGCACATAGTTTTTTTGAAAGCGGGTATCGCGGTGTCGTTTTTGACGCTGTTCGTTTTTGCGGTGTTCGCGCGGGATACCTTGCCGGTCTACAACGATCTGATCGGCAAAGCGGCGCAAAGAAGCGTCAGCGGCTTAATCGCGGGGCTTTTACCGCCGCCCGCGCCTTACGCGGCCTTTGCCGGCATAGGAACGGCTGTGCTGTTCGCTTTCGTCACACAAATTCTGTTGTTTTACTTTTTTGAAAAGACACAGGCTATAGAAGCGCGCCTTTTTGGGATGTTCTTGTTTTCATTCGCGTTTGAAATTCTGCGTATCGCGATACCGCTGAAAACGGTGCTGCGCTTGTCGGGCTACATCCCTCTGATAACGTCGCGGCTTATGGTTTTCGGCAGGTTTTACGGGCTGTTCGCGCTGTTTGCCGCCGGGCTGTACGTGTCCGGCCTAAAAATACGACGGGAAGAAACGATTATTTTCCCGATGATCCTGGCCGCGCTGCTATTCGCGATACGGATGCCGATAGACAGTTTCGCTTACGATACGAGCCTCTATCCGCTTACCGGGTTTTCCTCCACCTTCGGAATCGTCAACTCCGTGATAGTGGTGTTGTCGATACTATGCTTCGTCTCCGGCGCGTATACGCGGGGCAGCCACGAATACTATTTTATCGCCCTGGGCATACTTGCCGCAGCGATAGGACGCAAGATGTTGTTGTCGGCGGATACATGGATCACCCTTGTGTCCGGCGCGGTCCTTTTGTTCTTTGGCGTATGGTATTCAGGCGCCCAGCTCCGCCGTATGTACCTGTGGGTCTAGCGCGGGCGGAAGGCCTTTAGATGATAGGCGTCGAAAATGAAAGCAGCCTGCACCGCGCCTTGAAAAATATGTACGCGGGGTACGGGGGCGGAACCGAGGTTGAGACGGGCGGCTATGTCTGCGATTGTGTGAACGACAGGGGCGATATAATAGAGATACAGACCGGCAGTTTTGCGCCGCTCCGCAGGAAGCTTGACGATCTCAGCAGGCGCTCGCGTGTCAAGATCGTTTATCCGGTGATCGAAGAAAAATGTATCGCTCTGTACGACGACGGCGACAGGCTGATACGCCGGCGCAAAAGCCCTAAAAAAGGCTGTAAATGGGACCTTTTTGACGCGCTGGTCTACGCGCCGCGCCTGCCGGCCCTCGCCAATATTTCCGTCGAGATAGTTGTCGTGGACGTTCTTGAAAAACGCAGGGCGGACGGAAAGGGTTCGTGGCGGCGGGGCGGCGTCAGCATTGTGGACAGGTTCCTTGAAAACTACAAACACAGAATCCCGCTTCACGGAACGGAAGACTATATGCAGTTCGTCCCGTTCAGATCAGGCGAATCCTTTACCGCCGCCGCGCTTGCCGGCAGGGCCGGCATACGGCCCGCCCTCGCCCGCAAAACGGCCTACGTCCTTGAGCGCGTAAACCTTATCGAGCAGACGGGAAAGTCGGGCCGCTCGAAACTTTTCCGGGTAGTAGGAGGGGCGCTTCAATAGAGCCTGCCCCAAAACTAATTGACTGTGCGCTAACGCGCACGGTTTTGGGACAGACTCTTGCAGTTTTTCCGGTTTTCATCCGTGCAAAACCGCGAATTTCAAGGTTGCTGGACAAGCGAAGCTTGTCTCCCCAAAACTTCAGTTTTTGGAAAGCCTCAATAGCTAGCCGATATTCCCCAGCCGACGTACAGCGGGTTGCCGTGCCTCTCGTCATCGAGGGCCGAAAGTTTTAGCGCCCCCAGCAGGCTGAACGTCAACTTTAGCGGCAGAACCGTAACGGGAACTACCGAAATCTGGCTGTTCAATGTAAAGGTGAGCGAATGAAGCAGCCTGGTACCGCCGTCCAGGACGATGTTTTGGTACGCTAGCCTTTTGCCGCCCGTGTACGCCCATCGGTAACCCACGCTCGCGTATACGCGGTTAAAGTACAGGTGCGAAAGGTTTTTTTGTATCTCCAGCGATACGGGGCTCAGGTTGAACTCCCCTCCGGCCAGCCACAGATACGGATACAGACGCGCCGCCGGGACATATTCGGACACGGCGGCGCCCTCAAATATTGACGACGAATACGACGACGAATGCCCCAGAAAGTTTACGCCGCTTTCATCATAAATTCCGTATACAAGGGCCTGGAACGCGAAATCTTTTAGAAGCGGAACCTTGCGCAGGATATACGGCGATTCGGATGACAGACTCAGCGCGTCCTCGAAACGCGGGCTGGGATAGCCCTTGTCCGGCAGCGGCATCCTCACATAGAACTGTTCCAGGAAGCCGTTTCCGTAACGCTCCCATGGAGAAAGAAGCAGCTTGGAAAAATGGAGGCCGGCGGTCACGGACGCCGTTTCCGCTCGCAGGGGCCAGGCGTAAGCGGAGTCCTCGTCCGAGCTACTGTCCGAAGACCCGGCAAAATACCATGTCTTCCTGAAGGCCGCCAAGGCGGTCAGGGACAGGCGCTCGTTTCCCAGCGGGATCCTGTACTGGCCCTGAACCTGCACGTTTGTTTTCCGCACCGGGATGTCCGCCGATTCGTAGCTCAGATCGACGATGTCGGAAAAGTTTACGGTCAGCGGGAACATCAGGCTGAAGCTGATCCATGTGACGCTTACGGGCGCGATGCTACGCCTGGCATCGTAGGCCGGCGACAACATAAGCAGGTTCTGATCCATAGGGTCGGATATGAACGAAAAAAAACCGGCCCCGTCAAGACTCAGGTTTTTGAAATTACCGCTTACGCGAAATGCCTCCGCCCCGTTCATCAATATCGAATTGACCGCCGGACTTACCAGCGGAAACGGAATCCACAGGTTAAACGGGTTGAGGTATTTGAGCGGGTTGTAAGGTTTGGCAGGGGGAGGCCGCGCCGTATCAGGCGCGCCGCCAGGCCCCTCCGCTATCACCGGCCAGCGCGCCAGGCCCAGCTCCTCCGCCTCTCCTTCCGATGCGCCACGCGGGAATCTCATGATCCTGTCCCAGACGGAAAACGACGCGCCGTAATAGACCTCTCCACGCTGGGAAACCGGGTAAAAGACGCCGCCTGAAAGATCGACCCCGCTGAAATACCCCAGTATGACGGCGTCCTCCTCCGCGCCGGCGCCGTCTCCCTCCGGCAAGGCGCTTATCAAGACGGAAGCGAGCTTGTACATCCTGTCGTCGTCGTTGTATGAAAAGTAAAGCCGCCCGTCCGAAAAACGCAGGCCCCTCATGTACCGCCACCTGTCCTTTCCGGAGGCGTCCTCCCCTCGTATCGAGTACACGGCCCGTGTTTTGTAGTTGAAGAGGGAAAGCTCGCGGACGCCGGCCTTAGCGGAAGTGAAGGCTATCCAGTCCCCGTCAAGCGGCGAAGGGTTTGAAAACAGCAGCGTTTCGCTCCCGCGTAGCAGTATCTCCTCCTGCCGGCCCTTCCTGTCGCCGCCCGGCCTGTAGACGAGGTGGGAGAGGTGCGTATCGGAGTTAAGAGCCACTACCCCGTCTCTGAAATAGCGCGCCCCGTACAGGCCCCGCCATTCGCGGCCCGTGCGGAAACCGCTTTCCGCGTCATACTCGACAACGATTGCACGGGAAAACTGCCCCGATACGGCGCCCAGTCTTTGGTAGGCCGACACGAGCAGCCGTTTGCCGTCCGGCGACAGGTCCAGTGCGTAAGCGGAGCCGTCCACCGGCAGTGCCGTCCCCGTTCTGCCGGTTTCGGTATCGTAGACCAGCACCTTTGCGGCAAGACTGTCGATGAAGAACAGTTTCCCGGCTCCCGCAACAATATCCTTTATCGCGCTCTTTCCGCCGTAAACCGCGCCCTCGCCGTTTTCCACGACGCCTTCAAGGGTCAGGCTCTCCCTGAAAGCGTTCCAGCAGTCAAGGATCGGAACGCCGTACACCTTTTTGAAAATGTGGTAGAAGCCGGAATTGTAAAAGACAATCGACGGATGGAAGCTCCGTCCCATCTCGCGCCACAGCTCGCCGTACTTTTCCATCCCGTACACTCTTTGCAGGTACGCGCTGAAGAGGCCTCCGTAGTTGTAGTAAACGTTGCCCCGCTGCGGCAAGTCCCAGACACCCTCCGCCTGAAACGGCGTCTTGAAGCGGTTTTCAAGGATGTCCTGCCTCAGCCTGTGCTTCACGAGCGGGTCGTTGGCGCGGCCCGTGCCGTCCAGACTCTCGAAGCTGACCGCCGCGCCCTCTATCATAAACCAGGGGGCGGTGAGTGCGGAAGGATAGACCCAGCCGCCGAAAATACGGTAAAAAAATTCTTCCGCCCTGCCGCGAGTGCTGCCCGTGACCGCGTGCGTCATCTCGTGAAAGAACAGCGCCTCGATCGAGTTGGAAAAGACCGTCCATTCTATGGATGCCGGCGTGTCGAAAACGACGATGTGCGGGTATGGCAGCGGGTTCATGTAGCCGTTGTGTTCGTCAGTTTCCGGCGTAATAACGACAGGCACCCTGCGACCGAGCGTTATACCGGTCAGCGAGGAGGCCTCCTCGTAAAGCGCGTCCGCGCGCGCGGCCAGCTTCCGCGCCGTAGCTTCGGACTTCGCGGAAAATATCAGCTCGAAATGCTCCGTCACCAGTACGCGCAGCGCCTGGAACGGCCCAAAATGCTGGGCCGCCAGCGGAACCGCCTCCAGCGCCGCCCCAAGCAAAACCAAAAAAAGAAGTTTCTTACGCAATACCACGCTCTCCTACTGATTGAGCTTTTCCCAAAACCCGTTTGATTTTGAGAAAAGCTTCCGAAAAAGCGGTCTAACCGGACTAAGGACCGCTTTTTCATATAAATCTAGGGTAGTTGGACAAGCAAAGCTTGTCTCCCAAGCAAAGCTTGTCTCCCAAACAAAGCTTGTCTCCCAAGCAAAGCTTGTCTCCCAAGCAAAGCTTGTCTCCCAAAAACTGAAGTTTTGGGAAAGCCTCGATTAATAATGAATAATGGGACAAAATCGCCTCAAGTGGTTTTGCCGGACATTCTTCCCCTGATTTACCTAAAATGGAGTTAGACGGCTTCCCCACCCGTTCCCCCTTCCACCCTCCATCATTTTTCGTCCACTACTCATTCTCATTATTAATCATTAAACAGCCGCCTTCGGCGGCTCATCATTCATTATCTCCAGTTCCCGCCTCGCCGACCACCGTGTGGCGGCGGGGTATCTTATAAGCGTTGCATTGTCTACGGGCTTCGATCGGCTGCGGAAATTTATCATCTGTGGGGGTTTGCATAGCAAACCTTGTTTGCTCGCAAACCCGTCTACTACAATTTTTTTGTAGTTGCTACCCACTCTAACCGCCCCAAGGGGCGGGGGAGCAGACCCCACTGCGAATAAA
>JAISLM010000083.1 GCA_031290855.1 Spirochaetaceae bacterium | reverse complement strand
TTGCGGGAGGCCCTTGCCGCCCGGCCCCTTCCTTCCGGAAGCGAACCGGCGGCCTAAAGTTACTTTTTTCTAAATGAGGCAACCAGCCCTTCGGTTACATTTTTAAATGAGGCATTTCGTCAGCCGCCCGGCCAGTCAGCAATTCAAAGTATCAAAAAACCATGCTAATATGGGAGTATGGGTGGGGAACTTTTTAAGCAATTGATAGAAAATTTTGGACGGATGTGCGCCCGGATACCGGACAACAGGCGGCCCCGCGCCGGTTGGGCGGGACAAATCAGACGGCTGGCAGATGAGGACTTTCCGCATGCTGAAAATATCATACCGGTTACGGGCAATCTGAATATCCATATTATTGAGCTTTTACCAAAACCCGGTTTAATAGTACTAAAGTCCGGCCCGCTTTTTCATATAAATCTAAGGCAGCCGGACAAGCAAAGCTTGTCTCCCAAGCAAAGCTTGTCTCCCTTTACGATACCTGTCCGGCGGAAGAAACAAAATGCTGAAGGGTAAGCCGGAGATCATTACACGCCGAAACACGGGGGATGAGTTTAATATGGGGTAGACAAGGCTTAACGTGGTAAACAACCACGGACTGTCGCCGCCGATGCTCACAATGAACTTCCCCGCCGAAAGCCCTAAACCTGTTCCGCAATTCAGATTTCAGGGCAGACGTATCCCCCTGGCCGGGTTAGGTTTGGGGAGGAAATGGCGGCGGCTGCGTTTCTACGGGCGGATTATGCCGCTTATCCGGACTCCGGGGCCACGGAAGGGGGGTATGGACGGGAAAACGCGGCTCCGGACGCCCGTTTCCCGCGATGGGGTCTGACCCTGCCGTGGGCCGGCGGGGTTCCCGCCGCCGCTCGTCCGGCGAGGCGGCGCCCGCTGTGGGGTCTGACCCCACGGGCCGGCGGAGCTCCCGCCGCCGTGCGTCCGGCGAGGCGTTTCCCGCTGTGGGGTCTGACCCCGCAGGCCTGGAAGTCCCCCGCCGCCTCCCCGCCGTCCGGCGGCTCCCCTTCCAGAATCCGCGACCGGTAACGGTCGCCCCACAGGTGTCCCGTCCGTCCATTGTCACGGTTGTACCTAATGGCGAAGGTCTGCTTCAGCCATTTCATTATAGCGGGCAGTTCGAACCCGTCCGCGGGCTTGATGTAAAAAGCCAGCCGGTCGCCGGCAAGACTCAAGCCCCGGACCGTGAAGGCAAACCTGTACGCGGTCTCCCGGAACACCCGGTCGAACAGAGCCGGGGCCCGCCCCCCGCGGAACAGGGGTTCCCTGTTGTTGACGCGGGTACTGATTTCGTACCACACGCCCTGTTTCAGCATTCTTAAATGTCTCATGTAAATATATTGGTGATTAACCCGCGGTTTGCTTTAACATACGGAGAAAAAACGGAAAGGAGCCGAATCGGAAAGGCCCTTCCGGTAGCGCGACGGGGAGCTTTTCATCAGGTAAAATTTTTTGAGTCAAGGTTAGAGCTCTGCGGCGGGGTATCTTGTAAGCGTCGCGTCATTTACGGGCGTCGATCGGATGCGAAAATTATTTAACTGTGATGGTTTGCATAGCAAACTTGTTTGCTCGCAAACCCGTCTACTACCATTTTTTTGTAGACGCTGCTTATTCTAACCGCCACAAAACAGCGTCAAGCGTCCGCGCATGGGTTGTGCCACAGGCACAACCGCATGGCGGCAAGCCGATTTGCGGCTTGTACCTGACGTTTTACTTCCTGCCTAACCCGATAAGGAAGGGATAAGACGGGGGAGCAGAGCCCACTGCGAATAAATACAAAAAATCACATCTGCCGCAGGACGCCAAACGGATTATTCACACAGTCTGGTTTAATACCACCCCGCCGAACCTTCGGTTCACGCTTGACTGGTAAAAGGAACACGGCCTTGAGCTAAAGTCCTGGGAAGAGTACGGGCGCTAGAACGCGTCAAACGCGCCGCGTATCACGGAAGCGCGCTTCCGAGGCGGCGGAATGTTTCATTGCGAGGCGGGTGAGAGGCCGGCGGCGTCCAGTGCACGGAGTCGCGTACCGGCACGTTTTAGCTTTTGTTTGGCGGCGGCGATCTCGAAGTGGAACGACTCGGTTTTCAGAATTTCTTCGGCGTCCTTCTTTGATTGCAAGACACGTTGATAGTCTATTTCTTCCGGCCATTCCGCCGAGCCGACCAAAATGACGGACCTGTGCCGTTTAACTTCGATTATGCCGTCCCCGATGAAGAGCGGTTTCCAGACGCCTGTTTTGTCCTTGATCTTTGCGACGCAGCACTTTACCGGCGCGGTAAAGCGGGCGCGGCCGGCCTCGATCCCTATCTCGCCGTCCGTAATGGTCAGTATCACCATTTCAACCGTTTCGGAAAAAAAAAGCCGGTAGGGCGTGTATATTTCGAGGATAAAGGTAGCGGCCATCTAGTCCTTATGTCTGCCCACGACATCGTCAATGCCGCCGGCCATGAAGAAGTCCTGCTCGTGAACATTGTCCAACTCGCCGTCCAGTATCATCTTGAAGCCCCGCACCGTTTCCTTCACGGGCACGTACCTGCCTTCGATTCCGCTGAATTTTTCGGCCACAAAGAAGGGCTGGCTAAAGAAACGCTGCACCTTGCGGGCACGGGACACCAACAGTTTGTCCTCGGCTGAAAGCTCGTCCATGCCGAGTATCGCGATTATATCCTGCAATTCCTTGTAACGCTGAAGAAGCTGCTGGGCCCGCCGCGCGGTTTCGTAGTGATCGTTACCGACAAACGCCGGGTCGAGGATCCGCGAGGTTGAGGACAGCGGATCGACGGCTGGATATATCCCAAGGTCGACGATCTTACGGTCTAGAACCGTCGTCGCGTCAAGGTGGGCAAAGGTCGTGGCCGGCGCGGGGTCGGTAAAGTCATCGGCGGGGACATAGACGGCCTGTACGCTGGTGATCGATCCGCGGGACGTACTCGCGATACGTTCCTGCAACGCGCCCATCTCGTTGGCGAGCGTCGGCTGGTAGCCGACGGCGCTCGGAATGCGCCCCAGCAGGGCGGAAACCTCCGCGCCCGCCTGTATGAAGCGGAATATGTTGTCGATAAACAGAAGCACATCCTGGCCCGACTCATCGCGAAAATGTTCCGCCATGGTCAGGCCGGAAAGCGCGACCCGCATACGGGCGCCGGGCGGCTCGTTCATCTGGCCGAAAACAAGCGCCGTCTTCTTGATCACGCCGGACTCGTTCATCTCGTTCCAAAGGTCGTTCCCCTCGCGGCTGCGCTCCCCGACGCCGGAAAATACGGAATAGCCGGAATGCTCCGTGGCGATGTTCCGTATCAGTTCCATGATGATCACTGTTTTTCCGACGCCTGCCCCTCCGAAAAGACCGATCTTGCCGCCCTTCGCGTAGGGCGCTATCAGGTCTATAACCTTAATGCCGGTCTCGAAGACCTCGGTAGCCGGCTTTTGATCGGCAAAAGGCGGCGAGGCGCGGTGTATCGACTCGTATTTTTGGCAGGAAAAAGCGCCGCGGTCGTCTATCGGCTCGCCCGTCACGCTGAACATACGCCCCAAAACCTCTTCGCCGACCGGCACCTTTATAGGGCTGCCCGTATCGAGGGCCGCAAGCCCGCGCGAAAGCCCTTCCGTAGCGGACATCGCCACGCAGCGCACACGGTTATCCCCTATATGCTGCATGACTTCCATCACCACCGTGCGATCACTCTGTCCCTCAAGTCCTTTTTCGGCCTCCACCTTAAGCTCCAGCGCATTAAGGATCGCCGGGGCCTGTCCCTCTTCAAACCGCACGTCTATGACCGGCCCGACTACTTGAGTTATTATTCCGACATTTCCCAATTAAATACCCCTAATAAGGCTTTAAGATGCGTGTAAAGGTTATCATAACAAACCGTCCTTTGTCAACTTGGCGCGGCGTCTCAAATTGAGGAAGCGTAAAGGGAAAAGTTGCCGTGGGGCGGCATCAGGGGCGCTGCTTTGAGGAAGCAGGCGTTAATGGTTGTCCGCGCTGGCGTATAATTTCGTACAGTATGATGCCTGCCGCTACAGAAACGTTCAGGCTGTCGATGCGTCCAAGAGACGGCACGGCGATGAGCGCGTCGCATTTTTCACGGAGGAGACGGCTTAAACCGGCGCCTTCCCCGCCAAAAATAACGCATAGGCGGCCCGGCAGGCTGGTTTTGTAGATAAGACCGCCACCCATATCCGCGCCATAGACCCAGAACCCGGCCTCTTTTAACTGTTCTATGGCGCGCGGCAGGTTCGCCACTTCGGTGACCGGTACCCATGCGGACGCCCCCGCGGAAGTCTTTGCGATAACAGCGGCGTGTCCGGCGTTACGTTTATTACGGGTGATTACAATATCGGCGTTAAACTGATCGCATGAACGCAGGATAGCGCCAAAGTTATGCGGATCGGTTATTTCGTCAAGCATTACAACAAGGACGTTTTTTTTATCGTCAACGGTTTCCAAAAAAGATTCAAGCGTGAGCAAAGCGGACGATCCGCCATCATCGGCTTCCAGCGCAAGCCCGCGATGACCGGGCGAAATACGGTCAAGTTCGGCAGTACCGCTACGCAGGACACGCACACCCCGCGCCACGGCAAGGGCCAATATTTCACGCGCTCTGGGGCCGGGCTTTGCGGCAAGCAGTACACAGTTTGCCGCAGAAGCCTTGATCCGCTCCTCAATCGCATGAAAACCGGTTAAGTATGCCATCCCGGCGTTAAGTCTACCAGTCGTCTATAGGATCGTCAGCGTCACGCAGGTTTTCGGAAAACAGATCGGTAACCGCGCGCAGATCATCAAGGTAAACAAAGTATGCGCCGTAGGTATCCGCAAGATCGCAGTCTATCCTGACGCCTACTATTTTTAGGCCTGAAACATTACCGTAATGATAGTTTTTTTGAACGATTCCGTTCATCCCCAATTCCTGCTGGGGAGGTATGACTGCCGTCAGATTCTTCCAGCCCTGAAAGTTCAAACGGCCCATAGGAATTTCAAAACCACGTCCGTAAAAATCCTGTATCAGCAGTACGAGCCTGTGATTATAGTTACGTCCGGCTACCCACAGCGATACAGTCTTGACTATGCCCTCAACCGGTATCGGACGAGCCGCCGTGATATACAGACTCGTATAGCCGCGCCGCAGAAAATCAACCTTTACGCCCAAAACCTTTGTATCCGGTATATCGAGCCCGGCCTCGCCTTCGATCGGCGTTTTGTCTTTTGGAGCGCCGTCAAACAGCCGGCTGACTGTAAAACCGCTGTCGGACGATATACTTGAACGCCAAAACCCTTCCATTTCAAACTTGTCTACCGAAACTTCCGAAAGCTCGGTCTGCGGCACACTATCGTTAATGTCGGTAGGCTGCGGGGTGCCTACATCGGCGGGCTGCTGCTGCGCAAACAATGCGCCGGCACAAATAATAACCATCAAACCACTTAATACACGTTTCATATCCGTAAAACCTCCCTTTTAGTTGGCGCCGGCTCCGGCATCTGCCCAGAGTTTTTCCGTATTTTTAGGATACGCAAGCTCGTCGCCATCGTAAACACTCTCGTAAATATCGGCCAGCACTTTAAGCTGGGAGATGTAAACATAGAATGGAACTATTTCGGTTACCTTGCCGTTAATATCCCGTTTAACATCCACATAGGACCGCTCTACCGGGCTTGTCCATAAGCGGAATTTGACAAAGGTCGTAGCATCGGTCGGGCGGGGCAGCACGTTAGAAACCATAGGTATCCCCGATGGAACATCGACGCGCAGGTTCCGCCACCCGATGTATTTCAGATTTCCAAGCGGTACCGAGTGTATTATACCTCTGTTATCACGAATATAGGCTTCTATGCTGTAGTTTAAGTTCGAACCCCAGACCCATACGTCTATGACCCGTATACGCCCCTGCAAAGGTATCTCCACGGGCTGGCCGTCGCCGTCAGCCAGGGTGGGGTAGATGTCTACCCAGTTGTACCCGTGCCGGTCAAAAGCCCCCTGTATGCCGATACTTTTTATATTTTGGTTTTGTCTTGACAGAGACTGAGGGGCAGTGGCTACGGGGCTGATGATTGGGAACGTTTGGGTGTCGGTTTTTGTGGAAAACTTACTGCCGGAAACTTTCCATGTGTATTTGTACTCCTCGCCGTCCACCGTGTAAGGCGTACCATCGAAATTATCAAGAATTATTGATTCAAGAGCGACGGTGTTGCTGTCACTAAAGGCCGGAACTGCCGCCAAACTTACAAAAAGAACAAGGCAAAATAACTTTGAAATGCCTGTTTTCATACGGTTTCTCCTATACTATGCTTAATCGTGAATCTAGGTTTATATCAGTATATTGGTTTACAAGTCCTTTGTCAAACCCTCGCCCTAAAGTCCGTCCGTGACGTAAGGGCGCCCCGTTCACGTATGCGTGTCAGGGGTTCAAAAAATATAATCCCAATCATTTATCGGTTTTTTGACTTGTCAAGTTAAGTGATTTACGGGACCCTTGCTATCAAATTTAAGCAAGCGCCGCTAAAACCGCACAGATTGAAATTTCCCGTTCTCCATTGTTCCTATGATTTACGTCAAGGGAAATCAGCGGCTTTCGCCTGTAACTCCCCGGACGACACCCGGCCCTGTCGCTAACACGCCATAATACAGGCATCCTCCCTTAAGCCTTTCGGTCTGAAATGCCTCGTCCCGTAGTCCGTCCCGTTTTTCAGAACCGTGTACATCAGCTCCCCCAGCTTCCTGGCTATAGCCACCATCGCCTTCTTTTTTCTCTTCCCCTTCACCTTCGTCATGTACTCGTACTGTTCCTTCAGCGCTCCGCCGGACTTGCACAGGTTCAGCGCCCACGCCCTGCAAACAGCGACCGCGGATACCCGCTCCCCCTTTTCGTGATGTCTCCGCAATGTATCAAAGTTCCGGGTACGTCCGCCCGGTGTACAAAACCCGCGATAATTGGAGGCCTCGGCCGCTGCCGCCTCCGGCTTGTTCTGTAATAATTCTGCTCATCTCATGCCCGGCTTCAGGCGCAACTGTTCCACCGTAGGGGGAGTCTTCATGCCATCCCCCTTGTCTTTCGCCTTACGGCAAGCGGCTCAACGCTCCGCGTTGAGCCGCCGAATCTCAAGCGCGATTCCCCGTCCGCCCGCGCGCTATTTCCAAAAACTCTTTTCCCAGGGCAATAATCCATGGGCGCACCGGCCAGGGCCGCTTCCAACCCCCGTATCTTTTTCCGGGCCGTCCGCAATTTTGACCGCGCCCTATATCTGGGTTCAGAGGCGCTTTTCGAGTACCGCCGGGGACGGAACCTCGATCCCTACGCCAAGGAACGGCTGGAGCATGCCGAAATCCTCAAGCTCCAGGGTTATCCGTGCTTTACCTGGAATAATTGAAGGTTATGCGCGATTTGGGGACGAGCGTCCGCGTGTGGGTTGTGCCTGACGTTTTGCTTCCTGCCTAACCTGATAAGGAGGGATAAGGCGTGGAGCAGACCCCACTGCGAATGAACCTCCCCGCCACAAAACAGCGTCAAGCTGTTTTGTCTTACGTTCTACCGCCTTCTTAACCCCAAAAGTAAGGGATAAGGCGGGGTATCTTGTAAGCGATGCATTATCTACGAGGTTCGATCGGCTGCGGAAATTTATCATCTGTGGTGGTTTGCATAGCAAACCTTGTTTGCCCGCAAACCCGTCTACTACAATTTTTTTGTAGTTGCTACCCACTCTAACCGCC
>JAISLM010000082.1 GCA_031290855.1 Spirochaetaceae bacterium | reverse complement strand
CCGTAGTGTGGTAACGCAGGGGTGTCGGTCACCTTTTTGGAGGAAATTATGAAAAAAGTATTTACCGGTATTGTGTTTTTGGCGGCGGCGGGAGCGGCTTTTGGAACGGGTTCATGGGCGGCAAGCGACAGGGTCGTGTATGACGGGGAGTCGGAAATCATTTTTGACTACAGCGGGCCGGAGGGGGTTCTTGCCCGCGTGTACCAGGAGGGAAAGTTTGTCGGGGACATCAGGACCGGGGAGACGAAGCGGCGGATTGTCGAGGACGGCAGTCACAACTTCGAGGTTCATTCCGGCGTGTACGACGCGGCAAAAAAGGAGACGGTGACAAACCCGCAGTCCTTAAGCCTCCGCATAGACGCGCGGAAGAACAGAAGCAGCGTGCGGGTTACCGTTTCGGCGGCGGACGGAGAGAACCTTGTGACGGGACTTTCCCTGAGCGGTGCCGTGGCGATCCAGACACGGCCGAAACCGCCGCCCGAACCGGCGGCCGGCCAGAGTCCGCCCGCGGCGGAGGCTGCCGCCGCTACGCCGCCTGCGCCGGCGTCCAACGCTAAGCCGCCGGCGGCAGGCGGGGCGAGCTACTACGTCAGCGCGAAAGGCAACAACGACAACGACGGGCTTACCGAGGCCACGGCGTTCAAGACGCTTGGCCATGCCGTTTGGGAAGCCTCGTTCCACTATGACATCAAGACGATAACCGTCATCGGAACCCTGAACGATGCAAGCGAGGGCGGGGATGACGAAGATGAGGTTTTTTTAATCAACATTTTTACAGATACGCCGCTCCTGATAATAAGAGGCATCCCCGGCGCGCCTGCCGGGCGCCGGGCCGTCCTTTCCGCTGCGGACGCACAGAAGAATTGTGTCCGTATGCGTA
This sequence comes from Spirochaetaceae bacterium, assembly GCA_031290855.1. Classification (GTDB taxonomy): domain Bacteria; phylum Spirochaetota; class Spirochaetia; order Treponematales; family Breznakiellaceae; genus JAIRMY01. The sequence continues at coordinate 6,511 of JAISLM010000082.1, read as the reverse complement.
AAGGTGTTTTCCGGTTTGAGCATATCGAGATTTCGGGCAGTCCAAAAACGGGCCTTGAAGTAAGTCTGAATGCCGAAGTTACCCTGGGGCCCGGTTCCGTGGTGCGGAACAATCAGGACGGCGGGGTTTTTGTTTCCAGTCCTAAAGACGAATACAGGTACAACATCAAATCGGGGCACCTGATCCTTGACGGCGGAATAATCGAGAACAATAAACGTAAATTTTCAGGAGGGGGAATTTATGTGATGGGTGCGTTTACCATGAAGCGGGGCAGCGTCAGGAACAATAGTGCTATTTCTGACGCTAAGGGAAATGGCGTTGGCGGCGGGATATGTATAAACAGCAAAGATACGGTTTCCATTGAGGAGGGCGATATTTCGGGAAACACAGCTATCTACGGCGGGGGCATTTTTATAACGGAAGGCAACGTTACGATGAGAGGCGGCTCCGTTTCCGGTAACACGGCGACGGGTGGGTGCGGCGGTATAATGGTTGACTCTACTAACGGAACCTTTACCCAGCGGGGCGGCACTGTAAAGGGTAACAAAGCGCCAAGCGACACCAGGACGGATACCTGGGACATTTTCCGGTTGCAATAGCAGCGGGAGCGCAGGGGTGTCAGGCCCTATTGCGGGCAAGCCGGTACGCTGCATATAGGGCCGGTGTCAGACCCCGTAGTGTGGTAACGCAGGGGACAGGAGCGCAAAGGTTCCTGGCGCCATTGCGGGCAAGCCGGTACGCTGCATATAGGGCCGGGGTTTGCGCTTCGTGAAAACGCCGAAAATGAACATACCCGCTGCAAAATGCGTAGTACGTCCATTCCGTTGCCCGCCGCTTGGCTGCACCTATTGTGTTCCGTATGTAATTGGCCGATCGCCGGTGATCAGGTTTCCGCCGCTTTTGCGGCTTTGGCTCGGCGGAGTTGGATTACGAAGGTTGCTATGGTGACGGCAAGCAACACTATCTGCGGGATCAGCGTTTCGAGCGTGGGGTATATTCCAAGTATGTCTACCGACGGGATGCCGGGAATCTGGCTGACGCCGATCACGTTTCCTTCCTGTAGCTCTTTTACGCCGTTCCCGATGAACGTGATCGACATCGCAAAGAGGAGTATGCTCGTGCCCAGAAAGAAGGGTTTTAACGGGAGGCGGAGGCTCAGTACGCGGATCAGTATGTAGACCACGACCAGCGCTACCGTCCCGACACCGAGCCCCGCCCAAATCATGTTGACGTAGCCGTCCGTGCCGGCCAGGAGCGCCTGATAGAACAGTATCGTCTCCGCGCCTTCCCTGAACACGGCGAGGAACGCGGCAAACGCGAGCGAAAACATACTGCCGCGCCCGATTGACGCCTTCACCTTGCCTTCGATGTAGCCCGACCAGACTTCAGACTCGGCCTTGGACACCATCCAGTTGCTGACATAGAACAGCACGACGACCGCTATGAGCATAGTCGTCCCTTCTATGATCTCCTGGTTCTGCCCGCCCGCCGTGCTGGTGATTCGGTTCAGTATCCACGCCATCACGACGCTCATCGCCAGCGCGATCACTGATCCCCAGTACACGGGTCGCGTTCCCGCCTTGTTCCCGCTTTTCAACAGGTACGCGATGATCGCGCCGACTATGATTATCGCCTCGAAACCTTCCCGCAATATTATCAGTAGAGAGCTTAAAAATACGACGAAGGCGCTTTCCGTCTTGCTGTCAAGCATCCCCGCGTCCTCTTTCAGGTAGGCGGCAAGCGTGTCGAGACTCTCCTTCACCTCCGCGTCCGTCTCGCTCCGCGTAATAGCCTTTTTAACCGCGCTGAACTGGTACTCCACCGTGCTTGCCCGCGCGCCGGAAATCCGCGCCAGCGTCATCTTTTCAAAACCGACCTTCTCGTAGTACTGGAAGTAGGCGACATCGACCTCTTCCTTCGCCCCCTGCCTGTCCCCGTCAAGGTAAAGCTGCCAGGCCTTGTCCAGGCAGGCGGACATCTCGTCCGCTATCTTCGTCCAGTTCACCGACACGGCGACCGGTTCCTCGTGCCCGTCGAGCCGCCGCGCCGTAACGGACAACAGGTGGTTGAGCTGCTTAAAATCGTCCCGAACCTGCTGCTGCGTCTTGCCTTCCCCCAGCGCGGCCTTGACGTACTCGAACCATTCGTCGATGTTGTCCGCCCGCGCGTCGGAAATGTTGGAACGGACGGCGTTCTGGAAGTCCCCCCGGTAGTGTTCCGCATAGGCCCGGTCAAGTTCCGCCCGCGCCGCCTCGATGTCGCCGGCCACAAAGCGGTAGTAAGCCTCGCTCACGACAAGGCGCATCTCCCGCTCCCTCTCCTCCCAATAACCCGCGTCCGCAAAAAGCGGCAACACCGCCGCCTGCCCAACAAACACCGCCAACACGGTTAAGGCTAACTTTTTACGCATTTCTATCCTCCTGTGAAGTTTGAAAACAAACTCCTGTTTAAGATAGCTTGAGCTAACTTCTTTGTCAAGCCGCCGGCCTTTTAATTCTCTCCGCGTTCATGCCCAAAGCGCCTCCTCGCGCACAAAAAAAGCCTTACCAAACAAGGTCCCCGGGTTTTGCCCCGGTCATCAGTGGACTTGTTTGGTACAGCCTTAAATCCTATTCGGGTCACGGACTGATGAACCGCGACCTTCCTGGGCGTCTTTCGGAAACGCCGCCCCGTGGCGGGGATGTTCTTAAAAGACTCCCGTCAAATGACCCAATTTCGGGCCAAAATCCGTCAAGTCCTTATAGATATGGAGTTATGCTTATTCGCAAAGTCTGGTTTAATACCCCTCCGAACCCTGGGTTCGCGCTTGCGGCGCGGAGGTTCATCGATCGTTAACCAGTAGTACGCCGGAGTTTTTCATAGAGAGCAGGGCTTTCTCCGTCGAGCCTTCCGGATAGTTGACGCCGCGGACGGCTCCGGACAAGAGGTAGGTGTTGAACCTGAGCTTTACCGCGTCGAGAGCGCTGAAATACACGCAGTAGTCGGTCGCAAGGCCGCCCAGATACACCGTGTCCACGCCGAGTTCCCGCAGGTAGGCGGCCAGGCCGGTCGGAGTCTTCCGGTCGTTTTCGAAAAACGCCGAGTAGGAGTCGACGTGCGGACGAAAGCCTTTGCGGACGACCAGCGTAACGGGGCGCAAGTCCAGGGCAGGGTGGAAGTCCGCGCCCGCAGTCCCCTGTACGCAGTGGTCGGGCCAGAGGACTTCCCCTTCCGCCCGCCACTTGCCGGCGGCTTCGGCGGAGGCAAAGGAACAATGTCCCGCAGGATGCCAGTCCTGAGTGGCTACCACGGGGGCACGGGCGGCGGCGAAGCGGCTGGCCGCCTCGTTCAGCGGGGCGACTACCTTGTCGCCGTCAGCCACGGCAAGCGCTCCGCCCGGGCAAAAGTCGTTCTGCACGTCTATCTCGATCAGCGCCGAGCGTTCAAAGTTTATCGTCATGCCGCCCCCTTACCACCAGCCGAACAGCATCAACACGCCCGGTCCACCCGTTGCGAATATCCCTTCCAGGATACTCAGGTAGGGGAAAACTTTGCCCAGCGGTTTTACGCCGAGGCCGAGTTGCAGGAAGCCTTCAAACCACAAAAGCGCCCAGGCCGCCCAGAGCAGTCCCAGCGGAACGGCCCCGCCCCGCGCGCAGACCACCGCTCCGCTTACCGCGAACACGGTTACGCAGAAAATATACCAGCCGAAGGCGCGCAGGTCCAGCTTGAGCAGGTAGTTTGCCGCGATGAACAGGTAGGTCACCCCGAACAGGAAGCCGCCCGCCGCGTTGTTGTACTCCGCAAGAACGCCGGCGTCCGCCCTGATTAATCCGATAAAATTACCAACCACCAGGATTGTCCCGGTTACAAGGTTGATAAAAGCCGTGGTTTTCGCGTCCCAGTTTGAGAGGCAGGCGACACCGTTCATGATTAGAGCTATGCCCACGAAGAGAAGGCAAAGACCTAAGAAACCCATATAGAACCTCCTAAGTTCAATTTGCCTTGCTTCAACCATGCGTCCAGTTAGGGTTAAAGGGCGGATGGAAGGAAGGATGCTTACCATGCTAAGCGGTGGAGCGAACGGCTGTCAAGCGCCCGCGTTGCCTCATCGAAAAAACAACCGAAACGGGTTCTCTGACCGCCGCACGGCTTCTTCATACCCGGCAGGAAGCTTTCGGGCAAAACCAGAAGCGGTTCCAGGACGGTTAAAGTTTATGGCAAAGCGTTGAAAACGCCTTGCCAAAGGCTCACGGAATCTTCACTGGCGGAGGAGGAGAAGGCCGGGCTTTCCGCAGGGCGGGCATTTCTAAACCCGATCAAACCACAGCATAACCTTAACAAGGCCGCCGGCAGGTTTTTGGCTGCCTGCGAGGTTAAAGTTACATTTTCTAAATATCCTGCCCAATCAGTTTAGGCTGCTTTTTGAAATGTCTCACCGCGGAGCCGAAGCCCCGCTTTCCGGCGCGGACCGAAATGCCTCGTTTTGAAACGTTATATGGTTTTTCATTCCCAAATCACGGAGCAAAGGCGAAAAGAAACAGAGGATGTAATATTTAAAAATATTTATACAAAATTCGATTTTGAACGCCCGCTTCCATGCACTTCGCAAATATGTAATCAGGAATTCTTCGGCCTCCCGTTTTATCAGTATTGGACGGGCAGATTGAAAGAAAAGCCGTGGTTTCACAGGAAACAGCGGGAATTTGTGTATATTGCGCAGACATTTTTCGAAAACAATATGCTGACGGCAGGAAGCAGGGGACCGGGCTTCGGAGTCGGCGTGGAACCGCTTCCCGCTTTGTTCGCGTCCATGGAATGCAAAATTACCGCAAGCGACATGGATACGGACAGCGACGCGGCAAAAAACTGGGAAAACTCAAAACAACATTCAGGAAATGAGCCTTCGTGCGGCAAGCCGCACGGAGGCTAATCCGCTTGATTTCCGGCAGGAGGTACAGCCCGCCGGTACGTTTGCGGACAAGTTTCCATACAAACAAGAACTGCATCTGCGATTGCGGCTTGAACACTATGCCGCCATGTCATTGGGCATAATCATTCGGAAAGGCATAAAATGCCGTCCTGCGGCGGAATAAGAGTTTCGCGGACCTTTCGCCAGTTCCCCTGGATTCGACCGCTCGAAAAGCCGGCGAAACGCATCCCTGTACGGTATACCGCGCGGAAGATCGTGGAATTGCCCGAACCGCCCCGGTTCCTTCTTTTCGTCAAACCCTTCCTACGGGTTATGAAAGAACGCGGTCCGACGACCGACGGCTCCGGCAACTTATGCCGTATATCCCCGCTGACTCCCGGGCTCCGGCGTTTCTTCCGGATTTCCTTTCATACGCCTTGCCGCTTCTTCCGATAGTTCCGGCCTTCCCCTCCCGCAAGGTTTCTTTGGTCGTTACTCTATAACAAAAAATTAAGCGCTGTTGCCCTGGTTGCACTGGGTATATCGCTTGACAGTGCGCTTTTAGCCAAATAGTCTGTTTTATGTCTATAAGGCATATTTATGGAGGCACGTATGATACCTAAAATCATTCATTACTGCTGGTTATCCAATGACACTATACCGGAAGATTACCGGCGCTGTATGGCGACATGGAATATAAAACTGCCGGATTGGGAGTTCATGTTGTGGGATACGAAACGCTTCGACATAAACAGTGTGCTTTGGGTCAAACAGGCGTTTGAAGCGGAACTGTATGCGGTAGCTGCCGATTATATCCGTCTGTATGCCACGTATACGCACGGTGGGATATATCTTGACGTGGACATGGAAGTTGTTAAGCCGCTTGACTGCCTTTTACAGGCCGACCTATTGCTTGCTTACGAAAATCATATAAGCCGGAACATCGAGGCGGGCTGTTTCGGCGCGGTAAAAGGACATCCATATATAAAAAAATGCATGGAATATATTGAAAGCACACCGTTGTTCGATCCCAGCTTACAGGCAAAGATACTCAATTTACCACGCTCGGAAAGACACGAATTTATTAATCCGTTGGTTATGCCTGAAATAATGAAAAATATCGCTGAAAAATTTCTTGACAAAGACAATTTTTATTTTTATCCCTGCGATTTTTTTACCGCAAAAAACGTGTTGACAGGGAATATCGAGGCGACTGAAAACACCTTTACGATTCACCATTTTGCCACGCAGTACCATTCCGAGGCCTGGCGTAAAATAAGAGAAAATAAACAAAAGTTTCGCCGCATACTGGGTGAAAAATCAATTTTTTCCCATATAATCGTAAAACTATACGGTATGTTTTGGCGCATACGCGGTACGGGCTTTCTTAACGCCATGAAGTATTACTGTGGCAAATATATTGTAAAAGGAAACAGGAAATGAAATCCTGTCACCAACCGCATGAAAAGACTATAGCGTTTTTTGAACCCCGGTGGCGGACTGGACCTTACCCCCTCTGCTAGACACAAAGATAAGCGTGAAATACAACAGAAGAGGGGAAAAAGATGGGAAAACAAGACAAAGAACGGCGGGTGTACACCCGGGAATTTAAGGCGGAGG
>JAISLM010000081.1 GCA_031290855.1 Spirochaetaceae bacterium | reverse complement strand
TTGTCCAGCAACCTTTAAAAAACGCGGTTTTGCAAGGCTTTAGCCTGAAAAACCGCAAGAGCCTGGTCCAAAACCGTGCGCTTTAGCGCACAGTCAATTAGTTTTGGAACAGGCTCAATTAGGAGTGAATTGTATGAATGCTAAAGAAATTATAACGGAGCTGCTGGCGCTGAGGAGGACGCCGCGACAGGCGGTTGCGCTGATGTCGGCGGGCGCGTGGGCGCTTAACAGCAGCGGTGTCTCTCTGGAAAAAGCCTTGTCGGAGACGCCACAAAAGGTTGCGGACATTCTGTACCGCGCCTATACGGAAGCGGAGTCGGACATAGTATGGGCCATGTCCGGCTACAACAACATCGTGATAGGCGCCGTAGGCGGCAAAATAAAATTCCGCCTAAAGGGTACGCCGGACGTTATTGAGACGCTGATAAAGGAAGATGCGGATATTGACAGCATCAACATCGATAAAATTGACCGGGACGGGCGGGTTCGTTTTCTGCTGGAGACTACACGGCTCCTCGCAAAGGGAATCAACGGTCAAAACTATCTGGCTCTTACAAGGTGGGGGCCCTTTACGCTGGCAGGCCTTCTCTACGGCGCGGAAAACCTGATGAGGAATATTTACCGCAGGCCTGATTCTGTGCGCCGCCTCCTCGACTTTACGGTGGACTTGTACCTGAAGTACGCCCGGCTCTACATAGACAACGGCGCGGACTTCTTTCTGCTCGCCGAGCCTACAAGCTCAGGCGACATGATTGCCCGCAACCATTTTGAGGCTTTCGCGCTGCCGGCGTTTAAAAAGGTGTTTGACGCGCTCAGGGAGCAAAAGGTCCGAACCGCGCTTCATATCTGCGGCAACATCAGCGACCGGTTGGACCTCTTAAACGGCATCGGCGCGGAACTTGTCTCTGTCGATTACAAGGTAGACCTCGCCAAATGCCGGGAAGTCTTTGACGGGCGCACCGCCTTTGCCGGCAACATGAATCCCGTAGCCGTCATGCAGAAGGAAAGTCCCGGCGGCGTGGCGGAGGCGTGCCGCGCATCTATCGCCAGGGCGGGAGCGGGGACGGGCTTTCTTTTGATGCCGGGCTGCGACATCCCGCCCACAACGCCGCTTGCCAACATCAGGGCGATGGCGGGAGCGGCGCGGAACTACGGCGGTACAGGGGCAGAAAAATGAGAGGCATCTATATTTCGGGGACAGCGTTTAAGCGCCCGCAGAGGAGAACTATATGAAAGAAGAATTGTTGAAAAAGCTTTCCGACTCTGTCGTCAACATGGACGAGGAGGGGGCTGTGGAGTATTCGAAGCAGGCTGTGGAGGAAAAACTTGACAGCTACACCGCCATCGACAAGGGGCTGTCGCATGGAATGGAGAGGGCCGGCAAGCTGTTTGACGAGGAGGAGTATTTCGTGCCGGAACTTATAATCTGCTCAGACGCGATGAACGCGGGAATAGCCGTACTGAAGCCGCACCTGAAGCAGGAGAGCGTCCGGGAAAAGCACAGGGGCGTAATAGGCGTGATAGAAGGCGACACGCATGATATAGGCAAGAACCTTGTCAAAATAATGCTGGAATCGGCCGGTTTTGAAATTGTTGATCTGGGACGGGACGTGCCGCCGGGTGTCTTTGTAGACAAGGCCGTGGAAACGGGGGCGGAACTGATACTCCTTTCCAGCCTTATGACGACCACGATGGACAACATGGAGGAGGTCGTACGGATACTGAAAAAAACCGGTATCCGAAGTCAATTCAAGGTGATCGTAGGCGGCGGGCCAATCAGCCAGGCCTTTGCTGACCGCATAGGCGCGGACGGCTACGGGAAGAACGCTAACGAGGCGGTGCGGCTTTGCAGGAGCCTTGTCGCGGCGGAAGGCGCAGGGGCAGAGGTTTAGGGCATGACGGACGTTTTTTCCCGGATGGAACGCCTGGAGCGGACGCTCGGCAAGAAGGCGACTGAGCGGCCTCCTGTCATCTGTCCGGGCGGCATGATGAACGCCGCCGTGGTGGAAGTGATGGAACAGGGCGGACATACCCTGCCGGAGGCGCACGGAGAGGGCGGCCTCATCGCGGCTCTCGCCGAAGATGTTGCAATGTATACCGGCTTCGAGAACTTCGGCCTTCCGTTCTGCATGACGGTGGAACCTGAGGCTCTGGGCGCTTCCGTAGACTACGGCACCCTGAAGTGCGAGCCGAAGATCACGAGGGAAAACTTCCCGTGCGCGAGGGAGGCGCGCTACTTTGAAAAAGGCGCTATCGGGCGGAGCAGGCGGGGCGGGGAACTGCTGGCAGCGATAGGCGCCCTCCGCAAAAAACACCCCGACGTACCCGTTATCGGCAGCTTAACGGGGCCTGTAAGCACCGCCGCCTCTCTTGTGGGGCAGACGGCGTTTTTCAGGGACCTGTACCGCGACAGGGAAAACTCCCACAAGCTGATCTCCTACGTTACGGAGCAACTTGTTGACTGGGCGCTGCTGATGGCCGAATGCGGCGCGAACGTCATTTCCATTGCCGACCCCACAGCCACCGGCGAAATTTTGGGGCCGCGCCTCTTCGAAGAGTACGCGCTCCGTTACATAAACAGCATCGTAACGGCGGCGCACGGGGCGGGGAAGCCTGTGATTGTACACATTTGCGGCGACATCAGGGCTGTAAAGAAGCACCTTTTCCGTCTGGAGGGAGACGCGCTCAGTGTTGACGCGATGGTGAACCTGGAGGAGGTGAAGAAAGAAAACTCATGCGTTACGACGATGGGAAACCTCAGCACCTACCTCCTTGAGTCAGGCGATCCCGAAAAGATAAGCAGGGCGACAGGCGTACTCCTTCAAAAAGGCATAGACATCATCGCTCCCGCCTGCGGCCTCTCGACATCGAGCCCGCTTGCGAACATACAGGCTTTCACCGCCGCCGTAAAAGAGGCGCGGCATGGCTAGGATTGTCTTCGTTTGCGGGGAAGGCGGCGGGGAGGCGCGGCGCGTAAGCGTTCATGCGGAGGCGGGCCAGAGCATACTGGAGGCGGCGCGGCTTGGCGGGGTCGGGGTAGAGACTCCGTGCGGCGGTGAAGGCGCTTGCGGTAAGTGCCTCGTAACTGCCGCCTCCACACAGGAGGCCGTCCCCGCCTGCAGCACTCCCGTCAAAGACGGGGAAGTTTATGCCGTACCGGACTATGCGGGCGGAAACAAGAGCCTGCGAATCCTCTCGGCACGGGCGATGTGCGAATACTCAGCCGAAACAGCGCCTTTCATAACAAAAGAGTACTCAGGCGGCAGGACAAACGTTTACGGAGGCGGACGGCTGCTCGGCGGCGAGGAGGGCGACAGCAGCGCCTCCCTGTACGGCCTTGCCGTCGACATAGGCACGACAACGATAGTCGCCGAGCTTATCGACCTCCGGCAGGGCAAAACGCTCGCCTGTGAATCGGCGCTTAACCCACAGACAAAGTACGCGCAGGACGTTCTGGGACGTATACGCTTTGCCGGGAAGGAAGGCGGCCTTGCCGCGCTTTACGGCAGCTTTGCCGGGGTTCTTAACGCCCTCTCCCGGACGCTTGCCGAGCGGTCCGGCATCGACACCAAACACATCTACGAAACCGTCTACTCCGGCAACACGACGATGCTTCACCTTGCCTGCAACATCGACCCGTCGAGTCTTGGCCGCCATCCGTACACGCCGCAAACTACAGGCGGCGTCCACTTAATGGATGCCGGTGTCAGGCTTTCGCCCTTCGCGCTTATATACCTGCCGCCGGTGATCTCGGCCTGGGTAGGCGCGGATATAGCCTCCGGCATACTTGCCACGGGCCTTTCCGACAAGAAGGGCCTCACGCTTTTCGTCGACATCGGCACTAACGGGGAAATCGTACTCGCGAAAGACGGGAGGCTTGCCGCCTCTTCGACGGCGGCAGGCCCGGCCTTCGAGGGGATGAACATAGCCTGCGGTATGAGGGCGCAGGACGGCGCGATAGAAGCCTTCGCGGTGAGGGAAGACGGCTCCCTCTCGTTCACCCTGATAGGCCGGGAGGGGGCGCTATCAGAGGACGATGCCGGCAGCGCGGGGGCGGCGGGCATCTGCGGAAGCGGCATCCTCGACATAGCAGCCGAACTCGTGCGGACTGGTCTAGTCGACAAGCGGGGCCGCTTCGTTCAGCCTGGGGGCGGGGAAGCGGCGGGTAAACTGGCCGCAAGGGTAAGGCGGACTGACGCGGGTACGGCGTTCTTTATCACGGAGGGGGTGTACATAAGCCAAAATGACATCCGGCAGATTCAGCTTGCTAAAAGCGCGATACGGAGCGGCATCGAACTTCTGCTTGCCCGCTTCGGAGTCGATGCCCGCGATGTCGACAGGGCCGTGATAGCCGGCTCCTTCGGCTACCACCTCAACGAAAAAAGCCTCGTTACGATAGGGCTGTTGCCGCCGGCCTTTGCCGGGAAAGTGTCGTTTGCCGGAAACACGTCGCTAGCGGGGGCGGCCGCCCTGCTGCTGAGCGCGCCGCTTCGGGAACGCCTTGCCGAAATCGCCGCCCGCGTGGAAAAGATAGAGCTCGCGGAAGACGCCGGTTTTGAAAAATCCTTTGTAAAGTACATCGGCTTTTAACCCGCCCGGCGCTTTAACATACGCCGGTAGATTCGTTGCGTCCGGCAGGTTTGCCATGTTCAGATTGATTTTTGGTGGACATTTCCGCCGCAGGGCTAAACTTGACCCGTAATTCGGCTTTCAGGGCAGGCGTACCCCCCTGGACGGGCCAGGTTTGGGAGGAAATGGCGGATGCGACGGTTCTCCGGGCGGATTATGCCGCTTATCCGGGTGCCGGGGCGGCGGGAAGGAGGAACAAGCGGAAAAACGCGGCCCCTGACGCCCGTTTCCCGCTGCGGGGTCTGACCCCGTAGGCCGGGGTGTCGTCCGCCGCCGCCGCGCGTCCGGCGAGGCGTTTCCCGCTATGGTGTCTGACCCTGTGGGTCGGCGGAACGTCTGCCTCCTCCCCCGCTTCCCCGCCGTCCGGCGGCTCCCCTTCCGGAATCCGCGACCAGTACCGGTCGCCCCATTGGTTTTGGGAAAAGCTACCGAAAAAGCGGTCTAACCGGACTAAGGCCCGCTTTTTCATATAAATCCAATATTGCGGGTGACCGCCCGCGGTTTGCTTTAACGGGCGGCGAAAAAGGGAAGGAAGCTGAACCGGAAACACCTTTCCGGCGGCGCGGCGGGGGAGCAGCCCCCGCCGCGGAAAAAGTTTAGGCTTCCACGGTCAGATTTTTACATGAGATTCCGCCTTCCTTTAGGCCGGATTTTACGCGGGACACCGGGGCCGGCGCATATAAATTACCCTGAAGCGGAGGCGAAGGAAGATTGAAAAAGCAATTGCTCAAGATATTCATTCGGCCACGCCATTTGTTTCCGCCGCCCGATACCCGCTGCTCCTTCAGCGCTCCCGCATCCTCCGCCGTCCGCAGGTTCTCCATGAACACCCCGGACAATGCCTCCGGCGCTATGCCGTCCATTAGTTCCCGTATCGTGTTGTCGCAGGGTATTTCGGACACCCCAAACAGGGTTTCCATGTTGTTGCGCCGCCGCCGGCTTTTCATGGCCCGCTGAAAACGGAGCAATGAAGGATACAAAAAGAAAAATACGGCAAACGCGCAAATCAGCGCGTCCGTAATCCGATGCCTCAAAGCGTTCCCGCCACGCCGCACATCGGGGATCCTATCCCCCGCTGCCCGCAAACTGCCAGGCAGCCGTTTTATGATTCCCTCTCCCATACCTCCACTTTAACATGTTTTTTAAAATAAGAATTGCTGATTAACGACATATTTTCTGTCAATAACGAGCGATTCGTTCACCCCTAAAAGGCTCTAATTCACAGGCGAATCGTTCACCCCCTGCCGGTCAGTTCGGGGACTTTTACGCCGGCAAAGAAGGCATCGTGAATAAGCCGTTTGGTAACCCGCGGCAGATGTGATTTTTTGTCTTTGTTCAGGAAGTCCAAAAATTTCACCCCGTAATAGGTTTTGTCGTAATACGCTTTGAAGCCGATTTTCTCGCTGAACAAAAACGTGATCTGTTTCTTGACCGGCGGTTTGGGGCTGTCAACCTGAAACGTGTAAGTATGAAATGAGAAGCATCCGCGGGTATCCGTTTTGCGATGGTATTTGGCCGCAAGCAGGGTATCAAGGTCGAAGTTCATCGGGACGGGAGCGAAGGCGGTCTCATCCCGGCACGCCGGTTCCCGGTGGAACCGTTGGTTGAACTCCCTGATAAAACGCGGGAGGGCGGCGTTGGCCTGTTCCATGGTGGTAATGCCCTTC
>JAISLM010000080.1 GCA_031290855.1 Spirochaetaceae bacterium | reverse complement strand
CCATCTTCCGGATGGTGTATTCTTTCCGGTGTTCGTTCATGAACCGGTACGCCATCAGCGGGGTTCCCCTTGCGCGAAGATGACGCGAACTGAAGTTCGGCCGCTTTTTTTAGGATTTCCCGTGAAGCGGAGCTTCACACCGCCTCCTTCAGCGCCTTCACTTCTTTCCGCAGGCGGGCCAGTTCCCCGTCCCGCGGCCGTCCGTGTCCGCTTAAAGGCGGCAGGCCTGTGCCTCCAGAATCCCGTGCCTGCCATCCACCGGCGCGGCATGTTCCCGTTGATGCCTAAATCCGCCGCTATCAGGCGTACCGGTTTCTCGTGCTTCTCAGCCGGCGCTGCCGCCTCGACCTTAAATTCCCGGGGGTACACCCGCCGTTCTTTGTCTTTCTTTCCCATCTTTTTCTCCTCTTCTGTTGTATTTCACGCTTACCGTTGTATCTACCAGATGGGGTAAGGTCCACGGGGTATAGCGGAGTGCGGGCGGGCGCGATGGAAGATAGAGAATGAACACAACAATGATTTGAAGCACCACGGATACAATCTGAAGCATAATTTCGGGCACGGGGAAAACCATGCGAACGAGGTATTTTGCCTGCTTAATTTATTGGCATTCCTGTTTCACGGGATCCAGGGATTGACGGACGGGGACTACCGGAGGGGCCGGGCTTTTTTTGGGAGGAAGGACGACTTTTTCTGGGCCTTACGTTACGAGACCGCGCGTTACCCTCATGAAACCTGGCATGAGTTGTTCCTTACCGTCTCCGGCAATGCCCCTGATGGTTGAATTCGGAATTGCTGGGCAATGCCGGCTGCTTTAAGGATACCGGACAGGCCGGTATAGCTGATCTGTATCTGCTCCTGTTCCTCCGGCGGTTCCCGGAAGCGGGTAAAATTCGCGCTCCGGTACGGCTCGCTTTTTTTCAAGGCGACAATTTTTTCCCGTATCGCTTCGTTCGTCGTATTTACCGGATGTCTCCCGGCATTCCCGTGAATGACCGCTCCGTCGCCTTGTTCCCGCACTGCTTTCTTCAAGGTGTTTTACCCATCGACAGCTCATGCCAAGTTTTCTGGCCGCCTGTTTTACCGTGTAGGCCCCGTCGATAGCACCCTTAATCAACGTCAGCCGGGCCGGCTCTTTCGTGCTCACCATATATTTCATCCTCCTATCTTATCCGAGGGGGTGAACGGCGAACCGCGGGTTCGCACTCCCTCGTTACTATAGGGGGTGAACTTATCATTTATTCGCAGTGGGGTCTGCTCCCCCGCCCCTTGGGGCGGTTATAATTGGCAACGCCTACAAAAAATGGTAGTAGACCCCACATATGATAAATTTCCTTACAGAACGAAGCTCTGAGATAATGCAACGCTTACGAGATACCCCGCCGCTCTGCGGCGGGGAGGTTCATTAACGACACCGCCGTAAACCCGTCCTTACAAGGCCTGCCTTCTTGTATTCCGGCAGCCGCTCATACCACCTCCTCAGTTTCTTGCCTGGCGTTCAACACATGGTTCCCCTTCCGGCTCATGCTCTGACGTACCTACGGGCATAGTTCTCACAGCCGGTCTCGAAAACTTTACGGCGTACAAGCGGCGGAACGAAATTGAGATGATGTTTGGCAGCTACAAGAATTTTATGAAAAGGGACGTGACCTACATGCAAAACCGGCACATGCTTGAGGGGTGGCTTTTCGCGAACTTCCCTTTTGAATTCCATGTGTCAACTTTAAACCAGGACGCGGCATCGTCCCACATTGCTCATTATATATATGCATGTTAGTCTGGACGAAACGATTATTTTGACGGGGGTAACGATGCGTATTACGAGAGACCTGATGGCGGTCGAGGACAAGGAAAGGGTGCGCGGCGGGGAGGGAAGGGTCAGGTTCACCCACCTTGTGCGGGAGGGCGCGGCGGGGCGCGTCAAACTTTTTTCGGAACTGAGGCTGCCGCCGGGTGCGTCTATTGGATGGCACAGGCACGACGGGGAGGCGGAGTATTATGTCTTTATCGAGGGGACGGGCATAGTGAACGATGACGGCAAGGACTGCGCGGTAGGGCCGGGCGATGTTACGGTTACGGGCAGCGGCTGCTCGCACAGTTTGCGGAATGACGGTAGCATCGACCTGGTTCTGTACGCGCTGATAGTTTCCGGCTAGTTCCCGGCGCTGATGCAATCGGATATTTTGCGGGTTCTGACGGAGAGTTTCGGCGGGAATGGTGGAAGGCCGGATGTTCGCTTCGTTTTCCCGACGGAGACCGCCGCCGTTTTTTGGGCGCGGAAGGCGCTTGTTCTGTTCGGCGTGAAGACGCTCGCGATGGAGCGCTTTCTCGCGTGGGACAGGTTCAAGGAAAGTTGCATAAAGGCGGAAATCGAAGGGCGCTCGCCTGTAAACGCCGTGCATCGCGGTATTTTCGCCGTGAACCTTTCGGAACGGAACGCCGAACGGCGTTTGTTCGAAACTCTTATCCCAAATCAATATGCGGCGGACGGCACGATATTTGCGCGGGGCATAACGCGGATGCTGCCGCTGCTACGTTTGTGGCGGGATAACTACGAGCGTGTCCGCAAGGCGGGTCCTGCGGACGGGGAGGCGGGCGGAACCGGCGCGACGGAGACGGACGGGGAAGACCGCGACTTCCTAGTCCTGGAGGCTGAGTACAAACGGTTCCTTGCCGGGCACGCCTTGTTTGAAAGCGCCTGGGAGAGGCCGCCCTTCAAAGAGACGGAGAACGAATACTTCATCTTTTACCCCGAACTGATAGAGGACTTTGCCGAGCACGAAAGCCTGCTCGCATCCCCCAACATCCATGTCGTCCGGCTGGACGAAAACGTGGAGGCAGGTATTCTCCGACATTTCGATTCCAGCCGCGCCGAGATTCGCAGCGCTATTCTGGAGATAAGGCGGCTCTACGAGGAGGAAAGTATCCCCTACGAGGAGATCGCAATAAGCGCGCCGGAGCTCGATACAACGGAGCCTTACATAAAAAGGGAGGCCGCGCTTTACGGCGTCCCGCTGCACATCCGCTCGGGGAAGCCGCTTGCGCGCTACGGCGCGGGGGCTTTCTTTTCGCTTGTAAAAGATGCCGCGGACAACAACTTTTCTTTTACGGCGCTGAAAGCACTTCTGCTCAACAAGCAGCTCCCCTGGCGTTTCCCTGAAAAGAACGAAGCGCTCGTCCGCTTCGGCATCGAAAACAACTGCGTTTCCGGTTACCGCGAGGGCGGCGTGCTGAGAGACGTTTGGGAGGAGGCGCTGCGGATGGAAAAGCATGAGCTTTACCCGTACTACCGGGACATAAAGGCCAAGATTCGCGGTATCGCAGGCGCAAAGAGTTTTATCGATATACGGAAATACTACTTCGTCTTTCGCGGCGACTGGGACGACGAGGCGGGAACGAGCCTTTTTTTAGCCGGCGCCTGCTCAGACGAGAGCTATGACGTGATCGCCCGCTGCATCGACGAGCTGTCGGCCTTGATTAGGATGCAAGGCATGATAGCCGACGTCAGGATCTCAGGCGCGCTTTCCTTCTATAACGAGATCCTGGACGAAAGGCAGTACGTCCCGGAACGGGAGGCGGGGGGCGTGAACGTGTTCCAGTACAGGGTCGCCGCCGCCGCGCCCTTTGCCGCGCATTTCGTCCTTGGCGCAACACAGAAGGGCGCCTCCGTCGTCTACCGGGGACTAAAGTTCCTCCGCCCCGACAAGCGCCGGCGCCTGGGACTCGCCGAGGACGACCATGACGCCTCGCCCGGCTTCTTCCGCGCCTACGCCGCCGGCGTCCTCCCGTCTGGGGCTGGGCGCGTCCGCTTCAGCGCGTCTGACTTCACGTTTTCAGGCTGGGCCATGCCGCACAGCTTCTTCACCGGCAACTGCGTCGACTCGCCCGTCCCTGACGCCGCCGACGCCTACACCGAAGAGAAGGCATGGTGGGCCGATGCCGCCGCCCCGTTTCCCAAAAGGCTTTTCCCCGCGCAGAAAGCCGCTTTCGACTTCTGGTACTCCGCGCTGCCCCGCGCCCCGTTCAGCCTACTCCGCGCGCCTTTCGATTCTCCCGCCGTGGCGGGCCTCCTGCGCGAGGCGATTTCCAGCAAGAAACACGATGGAGGCAAACTCCGCGTCTCGGCCAGCGACTTACAGGCCTTCTACAAATGCGCCGTGTACTGGCTATTCGAGAACATCTTTGAGATAGAAGAAGAGTCCCTCCAGGCGCTCCTGCTTGACGACAGGTCGAAGGGCCTCCTCTTTCACACGATCCTGCACGAGCTTTACACGCGGATAAAGGCGGAGGACGGAATATTCCTGGCACAGAACATCGAAAAGTACAAAGCCTGGGCCGCGGCCTGCACGGAGGAGGCGGCAGCGGAGTACCGCGCCTTTCGAGGCCCGCTCTGCGCCCCGCTTGTAAGCGCGATGGCCCGGGGCATAACGCGTCACATATCGGCAATGCTGGAAACCGAAGCCCTGAAATTCGCAGGATACTCCGTGTCGGAACTGGAGGCGGCGAAAACCGTGATGTACGGGGACTTTTTTCTTACAGGCCGCATCGACAGGGTATCGGTTTCCCCTGAGGGCGGCCCCTGCATAATAGATTACAAGGTCGGCGGAGCGCCCACGAGGAGCGAATGTTCTTTGGACGAGGAGGGGAGGCTCACAAACTTCCAGATGCCGGTCTACATAAAACTGTACGAAGAAACACACGGGATACCCGTGGAAGAAGCTGCCTACTTCATCATCGCCAAGCATGAGGCGCGGAGGATTCTGAACGACGGCACTAATGGCCGCGACGCTTACCAGAGCGTGATGGAGGCGCTCGAGGCCTACATCGATGACTACGGCAAGAAAATAAAGGCGCTCGACTTCAGGAAAAAGGACGTCGACTTTTTTGTCTGCGTGGACTGTGTTTACAAGGATATCTGCCGCACGACATTCTCCTTAAACGAAGTGTGAGGGAAAGACAACATGGCTATCGATGATATACTTGAGGGGCTTAACACGGAGCAGCTTGAAGCGGTGAAGACGCTTTCCAGCGTCGTCGTGAGCGCCGGGGCCGGTTCCGGCAAGACGAAGGTACTGGCTTCGCGCTTCGCGTACCTTGTGATGGAAGGCGGGCTTGCGGTTGACGAGATACTGACGCTCACCTTCACGAACAAGGCTACTAACGAGATGTACGGACGTATCTATGGCCTGCTGTCGGAACAGAACGACGAGGCAGCCCGCGCCGCAATACGGGACTTCCACAAGGCGCGGATACAGACGCTCGACTCGTTCTGCGCCGAGGTCTGCGCTCTCGCCTGCGCCCGTTACGGCGTAAAAACTGATTTCACCACAGATGCGGAGGCGGCGCGGGAGATGGCAGGCGAGGCCGCGCTTTCCTTCGTGCTCGACAACCGCGACACCCCCGGCATAAAGGCCCTCATAGCCGACAACAAGATCCGGGACATTGCGGACGGGCTTTTCGCGGAGCTCGTAAGCGCCTGCGGCTCGCTATCCAACCCGCTGTCGTTTGGCCTGTACCTGCAGAAGCAGCAAGAGGAGTTAGCGGAAAAATGGCACATCCATTTAGACTACGTTGACGAGATGGCCGCCGTCATAAAGGCGGAACTTGCCGGAGTGCAAAACACTACAACGGCGACGTACAAGAACTTCAACGCTTTATTCGCAGACGGCCTTGACCTTACGCGGCCCTCCATCGAGGCCCTTTTGACGGAGGCGGACGAGTCAAGCGGCGCGCAAAAAGAAGCGGCGCGGGAAGCGTTTTGCGGCTTCCTTGCCGTGTCCGGCCGGATAAACGCTTTGCGAAAGGTCGGGAACGCGCGCGGCATGGAGGCTATCAAAGAGGTTCACGGCAAGTTCAAGGACGCCGTGTACCCCGAACTCGTAAAGATAGCGGCGATGGCGCTCAATTTCGATACGGTACGCGAGGTATTCATCCTGCTCGACAGGTTCCAACAGGACTTCAACCGGCAGAAACGCCTTTCGGGGATAATGACCTTCAACGATGTCGCGGAGCTTGCCCTGTCGATACTGAAGAACGAGCCTGACATCAGAAAGATCTACGGCGAAAAGATAAAGGCCGTGATGATAGACGAGTTTCAGGACAACAACGAGTTGCAGCGCGAGCTTTTGTTCCTGGCCGGCGGCGGCGGCATCTTCTTTGTCGGTGACCAGAAGCAGTCGATATACCGCTTTCGCGGCGCGGACGTGTCGGTCTTCAGGCGGCTCGGACGCGAAATAGAGAAAAGCATCAGTCTTAAAATAAACTACCGCTCAAACGCCGGCCTGATACGCGCCTTCAACGGGATATTCAGCCGGATCTTCCCGGAAAGGTCCGCCGATGTGCCGGACTATGAGGCGGAGTACGAGCCGCTTGAGTCCGCTTCCCCGGAAGCAGACGGGGACGGCGCCGGAAAGATCGAGATATGCCTTTTCGACAAAAACGCCCTGGGCGCGGACGCGGAATGCAGCGCGGAGGATGTCGAGGCGGCCTTTGCCGCGGAAAAGATACGGCGGATGGTGGACGGAGCTTACGCGATATGGGACAGGGAAGCGGGAAAACACCGCGCCTGTCGCTACGACGACTTCGCCGTGCTGGAGCGCAGCGTAAGCCATCAGCATAACCTTGAAAAACAGTTCCGCGCCTTCGGCGTACCGTACAACTGCGAGAACTGCGCGGGGTTATTCCTGGACGCGCCGGCAAACGACATTTACAAGGCGCTCCGCCTGCTCGTCTATCCGAAAGACAAGAGCGCCTACGCCGCGGTCCTCCGCTCGCCCTTCGCACGCCTCGGCGACGAGACGCTCGCGCTCTGTATGCTGAAGTTTTCGGGAGTCCCCTTCGACACCGGACTGGAGGGCTCGCTCTCCGAAACCGAGCGGGCGCCGTACCGGAGGGCCGGGGATATGTACCGCGAACTGTTGCGCGGGATACGCGAACGGAACTTGAGCGCGGCGGAACTTGTTACGAAGCTCTGGTACGACTGGGGCTACCGTTACGATGTCCTCTGGTCGAGCGAGGCGCAGGTTTACGGCGACATCTACGACTACCTTTTCGAGCTTGCCCGCACAAGCGACGCCGCCGGAAAGACGCTTGCCGGTTTTGTCGATCACCTGGACGCGCTGGCGCGGAAAAAAGAAAAACTCTCCGACTTCGACCTCCCGCTTGAGCGAGGCCAGGGCGTCAGGATCATGACGATACACAAGAGCAAGGGGCTGGAGTTCCCCGTGGTCTTTATATACGGGGCCGGTTCCCACGGGCAGAACGTGAAGAATTCAGGCATGGCCGCGTACAGCGCGGAATGGGGCGTATCGCTCAACCTGAAGGGGGGCGAAAACCTGTCTGTGGCGGCGGAGGGTAACTACTTTTTCGACCTCACCCGAGAGACGGAAAAGCAGAAGGACGAGGCCGAGTTGCGCCGCCTCCTTTACGTCGCGATGACGCGGGCAGAGGACACTCTCGTCGTGAGCGGCATCAAAAACACGAAAAATACCGGCGTAAAGAGCTTCCTTGACCTGCTTAAGCCGGTTCTGGACGACGAGGCCCTAAGCAACGGGGAGACTGAGTCTTTCAGCGGGGATGGGCCGCTTTTCCGTGTTGAGGAGGTTGCGGCGCGGACACGGGCCGAGATCCGCGAGGCGGCGGCGCGCTGCAACACGGGGAATGCCGGCGGGAAGAAGGCCGTGTCGATGAGGGGGGCCGCCGCCGCCGCACGGGAGAAGTACGGGAGCGCGGAGTTGAGCGGGGAAGCGGAGCTTTTCATCACGACGAGACCCGCGAGCCTCCTTGACGACGAGGCTGGCGAGCCTATGGGGACGGGGGCCGCGCCGCGCCGGTCCACGGTCAGGGGAGGCGGCTTTTTTCCGGATACGGCTCTTACGCCGGCCGAGTTCGGTACGCTCGTTCACCGTGTTATAGAAGAGCGTTTTGCTACCGGAGGCGCGGAATCCGCGAAGCTGCCACTGGGGGAGGGTGAGGCGGAGAAGCTTGCTGCCCGCTACGCGCAGGTGTTCTTTGAAAGCGAGATTGGGAAGAAGAGCCTTGCCGCCACTTTCAGGAAGACGGAATTCCCGTTTCTCTCGCTGTACGAGGAGGATGGCCGGAAGACCTACGTTTCAGGCGTGATCGACCTGCTGTTCGACTGGAAAAACGAGATATACATCGTCGATTACAAGACCGACAGGATCTTCGCCCCCGAAAAGCACTACAAGCAGCTTGCCGCGTATTCAGATGCGGCGGAGGCGCTCTTCGCCAAAAAGACCCACGCCGCCCTCTTTTACCTGCGGGAAGGGAGGCTCGCGGAATATCGCGTCTGACGTGCGACGCAGGAGCGGCGCCTGTCCGCGGAAGTAGTTGCTTCTGCGGCGGGGTACACTAATACTTTCAAAGCCAGGCGGGTTTTGAACCCGACAAACATGACAGGAGGGGTATCACGGGAAGCTTAAGGGGAAGCCTTGAAATATCGCCCGGATCGATCATAAGAGAGGTAATACGTCCGGAGGGCGGCATGTACAAAAAATTGCAGTTTGCATACCGTCATCTTTTATTCGCAGTGGGGTCTGCTCCCCCGCCCCTTGGGGCGGTTAGAGTGGGTAGCAACTACAAAAAAATTGTAGTAGACGGGTTTGCCATGCAAACCACCACAGATGATAAATTTCCG
>JAISLM010000079.1 GCA_031290855.1 Spirochaetaceae bacterium | reverse complement strand
CTTCCGGGGCGGGGGCCGGCGGGAGCCTACTCCTAGAAGCCGCCATCCCCCGGCAGACTCGGCAGCCCTCCCCTCACCCCTCATCGCTCTAAATCATTACGGGGTAACGATTTAAGTCGGGATGGGGTCAGACCCCGACGACTGTTTTTTTAAGTTTTTTCAAAAAAAATCCGGGGCATTTTGACACGGTAAACGTGGGGAAACGGGACAAACCGTGTGGCGGGACAAACCGTGTGGCGGGATAAGGCGGAAGGCTTCCGGGGGCGGCGGCCCCCGCTGAGGGGGTTGACGGAAGACCGCGTAAGCGGGCTGTAGGCGGGGGGAAATATTTCCAAAGGCGCGGTGCGCCTTGGCCCGGAAGGAGTGAATTGCGCGGTAGCCGGGGCAGCCACCCTTCCCCCCGCATTACTCATTAATCGATGCGTTGAGCAATCGGGGCCGCCGGTATAGACTGAACCATGCGAGGCTTACCATGTTAAAATCGATAGAACTTGAAAAGGCGTACAATCCCAAGAGCTTTGAGGACAGGGTATACGCGCTGTGGAAAGGGGCGGGGGCTTTTGAGCCGGTGGAGGACGCGGAGGGCGAGCCTTACACGATAGTTATACCGCCGCCCAATGTTACCGGGGTGCTGCACGCGGGACACGCGCTTAACATTACGCTGCAAGACATAGCGGTGCGGTTTCAGAGGATGAACGGGAGGCCGGTTCTGTGGGTGCCGGGTACCGACCACGCGGGGATCGCCACGCAGAATGTCGTGGAAAAGAAGCTGCGGGCGCGTGGGAAAAGCCGTGTTGAACTGGGGCGCGACAGGTTTGTCGAGGAGACGTGGAAGGTAAAGGCCGAGCATCACGAAGCGATAAGCCGTCAGATAGAGAAGATGGGGGCAAGCGTAGACTGGACGCGGGAGCGTTTTACGCTGGATGCCGGGCTGTCAGAGGCCGTGCGCGAGGTCTTCGTTACGCTGTACGAGCGGGGGCTCCTCTACAAGGGGCTGTACCTTGTGAACTGGTGTACGGGCTGCGGCACGGCCTTGAGCGATGACGAGGTGGAGCACAAGGATGAGCGGGGCAGGATGTACCATGTCCGCTATCCCTACGCGGACGGCGGCGGCTTTGTCGAGATAGCGACTACGCGCCCCGAAACGATGTTCGGCGATACCGCTGTGGCGGTTCACCCGGAGGACGGGCGTTACAGCGGCCTGGCCGGCAGGATGCTGCGCCTTCCGCTCACGGAGCGCGAGATACCGGTGATAGCGGACGGCTACGTTGACCGTGGGTTCGGCACGGGGGCGCTCAAGATAACTCCGGCGCACGACCCCAACGACTGGGATCTGGGGAAGCGGCACGGCCTGGCGGCGATCAACATACTTACCGGGGACGGGAAGCTGAACGGCGAGGTTCCCGCCGGGTACCGGGGGCTATCGGTGCGGGAGGCGCGGGAAGCGGTCGTCCGCAGCCTGCGGGAGGGGGGCTTCCTCCTCCGCGAGGAGGAGATAAGCCACGCGGTCGGGGTCTGCTACCGCTGCGGCACGGTCATCGAGCCTTACCTGTCGGAGCAGTGGTTCGTGCGGATGAAGCCGCTTGCCCGCAAGGCGCTTGAGGCGTGGCGGCGCGGGGAGATCGTCTTCTACCCCCGCAAATGGGAAAACACGTACAGGCACTGGCTTGAGAACATCAGAGACTGGTGCGTAAGCCGCCAGCTCTGGTGGGGCCACCGTATCCCGGCGTGGACCTGCGCGAAGTGCGGCAGGCTTACCGTGAGCCGCGCGGACATAAAAAGCTGCCCGGACTGCGGCGGGAGCGTGAAGCAGGACGAGGACGTGCTTGACACCTGGTTTTCAAGCTGGCTCTGGCCCTTCTCCACGCTGGGCTGGCCGCTTGCGGCGGATGATGAAGGGGGGGAGAACCCCCCACGCTCCCAAGCCTGCGGCTTGTCCGCTGCCCCCCCAGCGGGGGGGCGTGCGGAGGCACCGGCTGCCGGGCAATTCGCTTCGCCCCCCCGCAACGCCCCCCCACGCGGCGGGAAGGCGGCGGGCGACTTTGAGCGCTTCTACCCGACGACCGCGCTCGTAACCGCCTACGACATCATCTTCTTCTGGGTTGCGCGGATGATCATGGCCGGCCTTGAGTTTACAGGCCGTACGCCGTTCCGCGATGTATACATACACGGACTGCTCCGCGACAAGCAGGGGCGCAAGATGAGCAAGTCGCTCGGCAACGGCATAGACCCGCTGGAACTTGTCGACGAGTACGGCGCGGACGCGCTCAAGTTCACGCTGGCCTTCCTCTGCGCCCAGGGGCAGGACATTCTTATCGACAGGGAAAGCTTCAGGCTCGGCTCCAAGTTTGCCAACAAGGTATGGAACGCGAGCCGTTATATACTGATGAACCTTGAGGGGCGCGCCCTCGTCAAAGACCCCGCGCCGCTCCCCGTGGACGTTTGGATCTACCGGCGGCTCAGCGGCGCGGCGCGGACTATGGGCGGCGCGCTGGACGGCTACCGCTACAACGAGGCCGCCGCCTGCGCCTACGATTTCTTTTGGAACGACTTCTGCGACTGGTACGTCGAGGCTACAAAATTATCCACGAAACAGGGAGACGATGCGGAGAAAGACCGCGCCGTTACCGTGCTGCTGGATGTTTTGCAGTCGGCGCTGCGGCTGCTGCACCCCTTCCTGCCGTTCGTTACCGAGGAGATCTGGGGCAAGCTGCCGCCGGAAGCGCGGGGCGGCGGCGGGCTGCTGATAAGCCAGGCCTACCCGCGGTACCTTGAGCCCGGCCCTTCCGATGACAAAACTGAAAACGACTTTGCGTTCTTGCAGGAACTGGTACGCGCTGTCCGCACACTGCGCAGCGAATGCACGATAGCGCCGGAAAAGAAGCTCCGCGCCGCCGTTGCCGCGGACAAGCGCTATGCGCCCTTCCTGGCGGCGAACCGTGCCCTCGTGTGCCTGCTCGCCGGCCTCGGCGAACTGACGGACCGGCCCGCCCAAGACAGGCCCGCCGGAACGGTGGCCCTGGCGGGGCCGGGTTTTGAGGCATTCCTCTTCATAGCCGAGGCCGTTGATATGGACCTGCTCAAAGCCAAGTGGACGCGGGAACTGGAGAAGGACAGGAAATTCACCGCCTCCCTCAAGGCCAAACTGGGAAACGAAAACTTCCTAAAGAACGCGCCGCCTGAACTTGTCGCCTGCGAAAAGGAGAAGCTCCGCGGGGCGGAAAGACACGCGGAAAAGCTGTCCGCGTACCTGGCAAAATGCTGATTTCGCGGGCGTGTGCCGCGGATGCACAGGCGTACTGACCCATATTAACCGCAAAGTCTATGCTATTACATAAACGGCGTTCCACGTTGACGGTTCGCCGGAACGGCTTGCAGCGGATTTTGTACGCTGAAACGCGCCCAGTTCCTTCGCTTTTTCTCTCCAGAGTTCCGGCATTACCGCCGCCAGATCTTCAAAGGAGTTGTCCTCTCCCATGCTTCCAGTGTATCCGGTCAGAGTTGCTTTTCCAACCGCTAAAGTAAACGCACATGGTCTTTAGGCCGCGCCCTAAACCGTCCTTTTTGCCCTCGAAATTCACCCCCACCGCCGCGTATAAGCTTTTTACGCGCCCTTTCTCCCGTCCTGCCGGGGTTGACAGGCGGCGAGTCCAAATACACCACCGCATAGCCTTTGTCCGGCGGCCCGGCTGCGCCGCCCGGTCACATCGTCCGTCACGGCGCCGGTCACTCAGGCGTTTCAGTTCCGGCTGTCCCCGCTGTTGTCCCTGGACTTGGAGTTTTTCTCGTGCCCCAAATGCCCGTTCCGGCTTCCAAAATCCTGCCGCTTGCTTTAACAGTCCGCCTTCCCCAAGAACTTCTTCCCGGCCCGGCCCTCCGGCTTCCACCGCGCCAGGAATTTTCCCGGTTAAATCCTTCCCGCTAACTGCCCGTGTTCCAGCCATAAAATCTCCTCCGGTATTTTTGCCGCTTTTTGACTGTTTACACAAACTTTGTTACAGGCTCTAGGGCCTGTTGTTTTTCAAAGAAACTGTTCAAGCACTGGAAAACGTTTAATGTGGCCTTCTTTGTAAATCACCACCGATTTTATTCGCAGTGGGGTCTGCTCCCCCGCCTTACCCCTCCTTATCAGGTTAGGCAAAACAGCTCGATGCTGTTTTGTGGCGGTTAGGGTTGGTAGCAACTAAAAAAAATGGAATTAGACGGGTTTGCGAGCAAACAAGGTTTGCTCGCAAACCACCGCAGATGATAAATTTCCGCAGCCGATAGAAGCTCTTATGTGACACGACGCTTACAAGATACCCCACCGCGCCACGAGTCGGCGTTTCCGCTTCGGCCCCTTCCACTTTTTTTCCGTATGTTAAAGCAAAACGCGGGCAAGCGCCCATATATTTACATGAGAACTTTACGAATGCTGAAACAGGGCGTGTGGTACGAAATCAGTACCCGCGTCAACAACAGGGAACCCCTGTTTCGCGGGGGGCGGGCCCTGGCGCTGTTTGACCGGGTGTTCCGGGAGACCGCGCACAGGTTTGTCTTCGCGGTCCGGGGCTTGAGTCTTGCCGGCGACCGGCTGGCCTTTTACATAAAGCCCGCGGACGGGTTCGAACTGCCCGCGATAATGAAATGGCTGAAGCAGACCTTCGCCATTAGGTACAACCGGGACAATGGACGGACGGGGCACCTGTGGGGCGACCGGTACCGGTCGCGGATACTGGAAGGGGAGCC